>JAISNB010000169.1 GCA_031276435.1 Burkholderiaceae bacterium
CTGTATTGCGAAAGCGCCGAAAAATACAAAGCGACCGTCGAGCAAGGCGGGAACTACGTCGCTTTCGCTTTTAACAATTGGGGCAACGCGCTTTACGATCTGGCAAAGCTATCGCAAGATAACGATTTTAATAAATGCCTCAAAGAGTATGTGGCGGCGCATAGCGCGATCAAAGACGCGCCGTCTTATAATTTAGCTTGCGTATTTGCGCTTATTGGCGATAAAACAAACGCCTTGCTTTATTTGGATAAATCATTGAAAAAGAACGGAATGTTTATCAAAAATGTCCTAAAAGATAAAGATTGGCAAACGTATTTAGACGACGCGGAATTTCAAGCGCTATTAAATAGATATAGAGGCGGCGCTCGTCTTTGGCGCTGACGCCGAGGCTTTTCTGGCCCTGCAAGGCGATGTTTGGGACACGCAGTGGGACATGTTCCTTTGCCTGGTCGGCGCGGCTTGCGCGCTGCTGTTGCTGGCGCGCCTGCACGATCGGCAATTGGGACTGCCCGCCGCCAGGGCGCGGCGGCGGGACAAAGGCGCGCTTTCCGCCGCCCCGCCAGAACAGCAATGAGGTGGCCAGGGGCAGCGCACGTGCCCGGCAAAAATCTGGCGGATTAGCCCAGCAGCGCCAGCGCAAGCAGCGCCGTCCAGGCCAGTTGCAGGCGCGCGGTTTGCGCCAGCAACCCGTTGAGCGCGCGGCTGGCTGGCAACCGGGCAAAGCGCCAGACCAGCCAGATGGCCCAGGGCAGCGTCAGGCAAGGCCAGGCCGCCCAGTCTTGCCCCCCGGACAACCAGGGCCACACCACGTAAGGCTGCGCCAGCAGCAGGGCATAAAACGCGCGGCTGCCAGCGGGGCCGAGCAACAGGGCGAGCGTGCGCCGGCCCGCTTGCGCGTCGGTGGCGGCATCGCGCGTGTTGTTGACCAGCAGCACCGCCGCCGCCAGCGCGCCCAGCGCGTGGCCCGTCAGGCACAGCGCGGGGTTGGGGCTGGCCGCTTGCAGCGCGGCGCTGCCGCAAACGGCTGCCAGGCCAAAAAACAGCCAGACCAGCATTTCGCCCCAGGGGCCACAGGCAATGGGTGCGGGGCCAGCCGTGTAACCCCAGGCGCACAGCAGCGCCAGCAGGCCCAGGCCCGCAAAAGGCCAGCCGCCCGCGTGCACCAGCCCAATGCCCAGGACAAAGGCCATGCCCAGCGCCAGCCAGCCAGCAAGGCGCACGGCGCGGGCGGTGAGCCAGCCTTGCGCCACGGCGCGCGGCGGCCCCAGGCGCTGGGGCGCATCGACGCCGCGCTCGAAATCGCCCACATCGTTGAGCAGGTTGGCACCAATCTGGATGGCCAGCGCCGCCAGCAACGTGGCCCAGGCAAGCGCCCACAGCGGGGCCGCGCCCTGACGCCAGGCCAGCGCCAGACCGGCCAGCACCGGCGAGATGGACAGGCTCAGCGTCTGCGCCCGCGCGGCCAGCCACCAGGCGCGGGCGCGCGAATTGCGTGTTTGTGCAGTTGCTGGCATGCGTTCATTCTAGAAAGCGCGCGGCGGCGGCACCCATTTGCGCCCGCGTACAGTGGCGCCTGCCTCGCGCGCCTTTGCCGCCCGGGCGGCGCGCATTGGGGCATTGGGCATGGGGCAGGGTTTTTTCTAGACCGCGGCGCGGGCCAACGCGGCTACCATGTGCGAGAGCCGTTTTTTCTGGCCGCTTGCGGCCGGAGCGCGGCAGAAGTCCGCGCCCGCCAAAGCCCGTGCGGATGGTGGTTGCCGCCGCGTCCGGGCGCGTTTACCGGGCAACGCTGCTGAGGGCCATGCCATGAAACGAATCGACTTTTATCTGGATTTCGTCTCGCCATATGCTTATCTGGCGTTCGAGAAAATGCCGCGCGTGCTGCAAGGGCTGAGCTACGAGGTCACATACCGCCCGATTTTCCTGGCCGCGCTGCTCAAGCACGACGGGCAACTGGAGGCGTTGGACATTGCAGGCAAGCGCGAGTGGATTTACCGGCACGTGTTCTGGCTGGCGCGCAAGCTGGAGATTCCCCTTCAGGTGCCCCCGACGCACCCTTTCAACTCGCTGCCCCTCTTGCGCCTGGCGTGGGCCAACGCGCAAGAGGGCAGCCCCAACCGCTACGTGTGCGAGACCGTGTTCCGCGAGGTCTGGACCACCGGGGCCGACGCCACCGGGCCGGGCCAGCTCCAGATGTTGCAGGCCCGGCTGACGCCCGCCCAGGTGGCCGACAGCGGGGTCGCCAAACTCAAACTGCGCGAGCAAACCGGCGCGGCCATGGACGCGGGCATTTTTGGCGTGCCCAGTTTCCGCGTGGATGGCCGCGTGTTCTGGGGGCTGGAAAGCCTTGGCATGCTGCGCGAATACCTGATAGACCAGCAGGCGCTGGCCGCCGACTGGCTGCTTGCCGCCGATGTTGCTGCGCGCGGCGCGGCGCGCAAACCGGGCCGCGCCGCGCCTTGAAGGGCGCGAAAACAAAAGGGCGCTGGCGCGGCGCCAAAAAGCGGGCGCGCGGGTTCTATCTAGAATGAATGCCCTTCGGCATCAGCCGCACTGCTTCAATCTGCTTGTCATGGCTCAGGATCCCATTCGCATTCGCGGCGCGCGCCAGCACAATCTCCAGAACATCGATCTGGACATCCAGACGGGCGAATTCACGGTTGTCACCGGCCCGAGCGGCTCGGGCAAATCCAGTCTGGTGTTTGACACCCTGTATGCCGAGGGCCAGCGGCGCTATGTGGAAACCTTCAGCGCCTACGCGCGGCAATTCCTGGATCGCATGGACAAACCCGCGGTCGACCGCGTGGAAGGCGTGCCCCCGGCCATTGCCATCGATCAGAGCAACCCGGTGCGCAGCTCGCGCTCCACCGTGGGCACGATGACCGAGCTGAACGACCACCTCAAGCTCTTGTTCGCGCGCGCGGGCCGCCTGTTCGACCGGCAGACCGCCAACCCCGTGCGGCACGACACGCCGCAGAGCATTTACGCCGAACTGGTGCGGCGCGCGGGTGCGGCCCAGGGCGGCGCGGACGCGGACACGGAAACAGGCACAGGCAAGCCTTTGGAGCCGCGCCTGGTCATCACCTTCCCGGTGGAATTGCCCGTGGGCACCAGTGCCGACGAGGTGGCGCAATGGCTTTCGGCCAGTGGTTTTACGCGCGTGCAGGCCGAGCGCGAAGTCACGCGGCCCGCTGCCGCCGCGCCTGCGCCAGAGCCGCCGCCGCCAGCGGCAGGTGCGCGGCCATCCGGCGCGGCGCAAGCCAATGCGGCTGACGCGGCCAGCAGTGGTGCGCGCGCGGTCAAGGTGCTGGATGTGGTGGCCGACCGCTTTCGCATTGGCAATGTGCAGCAAGCGCGCGCGGTGGAAGCCATAGAAACCGCGCTGCGCCGGGGCCGGGGACAGATGAGCGTTTACGCGCTCGACGAAGACGGCGCCGCAGAGCCGCAAATCTGGCGCTTTTCCACCGGGCTGCATTGCCCGGAAAGCGATTTGCGCTATGGCGATCCGGTTCCGTCGCTGTTTTCCTTCAATTCGCCCGTGGGCGCATGCGAGACCTGTCGCGGCTTTGGCCGCGTGATCGGCGTGGACTGGGGACTGGTGATTCCCGATGGACGGCTGACGCTGCGCTCGGGCGCCATCAAGCCGATCCAGACCCCGGCCTGGAAAGAGTGCCAGGACGACTTGATGCGCTACGCCGGACACGCGGGCATTCCGCGCGACACGCCGTGGAACAAGCTCACGCAGCAGCAGCAAAGCTGGGTGATCGATGGCGCGCCCAACTTCAAGGAAGGCAACTGGGAGCACCAGTGGTACGGCATCCGGCGCTTCTTCCAGTATCTGGAGAGCAAGTCCTACAAGATGCACATTCGCGTGCTGCTGTCCAAATACCGCAGCTACACCACCTGCCCGGTGTGCGCGGGCGCGCGCCTGAAAACCGAGGCCCTGCTGTGGCGCGTCGGCTCGCGCGAGGACGCCGATGCCGCGCTGGCGCCGGGCCTTGCGCGCTTCATGCCCCGGGGCGTGGCCTGGACGCCCGAGCAATTGCAGGCCCTGCCGGGGCTGTGCCTGCACGATTTGATGCTGCTGCCCATCGACCGGCTGCGGCGCTTTTTTGCGCGCTTGCTGGACGCCAGCGCTGCCGCCGCGCCCGCTGCCGCCGCAGGCGCTGGCGCGAGCGAGGCACCGCAATCGGCGGGCGCGCAGGCGCTGCGCATGATTCTGGAAGAAATCGACACGCGCCTGCAATACCTGGCCGACGTGGGCATTGGCTACCTCACGCTGGACAGGCAAAGCCGCACGCTCAGCGGCGGCGAGGTGCAGCGCATCAACCTGACCACGGCGCTGGGCACATCGCTGGTGAACACACTGTTCGTGCTGGACGAGCCAAGCATCGGCCTGCACCCGCGCGACATGGATCGCATCATCCGCGCCATGCGGCGGCTCAAGGCCGCGGGCAACACGCTGGTGGTGGTGGAGCACGATCCGGCCGTGATGCTGGCTGCCGACCGCGTGATCGACCTTGGCCCCGGCCCCGGCGCGGCAGGCGGGCGCATCGTCTTCGACGGCCTGCCCGAAGCCTTGCGCCAGGCCGACACGCTGACCGGCGCTTACCTGGGCGCGCGCAAATCCATCGGCATGGGTTTCCCAAGGCTGGTCCGCGACGACACAGCGCGCCTGGTGCTGGAAGGCGTGCGCGAGCACAACCTGCAAAACGTGTCGGTGGCGTTTCCGCTGCAACGCCTGGTCACCGTCACGGGCGTGAGCGGATCGGGCAAATCCACGCTCATCCAGAACGTGCTGGCGCCCGCGCTGATGCGCCACTTTGGCCAGGCCACCGAAGCGCCCGGCGCGCACGAGCAACTGGTGGGCGCCGAGCAACTCAGCGGCGTGGTCTTTGTGGACCAGTCGCCCATTGGCAAAACCGCGCGCTCCAATCCCGCCAGCTACGTGGGCGCGTGGGACGCCATCCGCAACCTGCTGGCCGACGCGCCGCTGGCGCGCCAGCGCGGCTACACCGCCGCCAAATTCAGCTTCAACAGCGGCGACGGGCGCTGCCCCACGTGCGGGGGATCGGGCTTCGAGCACGTGGAGATGCAGTTTCTCTCCGACGTCTACCTGCGCTGCCCGGATTGCAACGGCAGGCGCTACCGGCCCGAAATCCTGGAAATCACCCTCACGCGCGGCGGCAGGACACTCAACGTGGCCGATGTGCTGGATCTGACGGTGGCCGAGGCCATCACCCTGTTTGCCAGCGACAGCGAAGTCACGCGCGCGCTGCGGCCCATCGTCGATGTGGGGCTGGATTACGTCAAACTCGGCCAGCCCGTGCCCACGCTCAGCGGCGGCGAGGCGCAGCGCCTCAAACTGGCGGGCCACCTGGCGGAGGCGGCCCAGAGCGCCACCGCCAAGGGCCAGCGCGTCGCGCGCAAGGGCACGCTGTTCCTGTTCGACGAGCCGACCACGGGGCTGCACTTTGACGACATCGCCAAGCTCATGCGGGCGTTTCGCAAACTGCTGGAAGCGGGCAATTCGCTGATCGTGATCGAGCACAACCTCGACGTCGTACGCGCCAGCGACTGGCTGATCGATCTCGGCCCCGAAGGCGGTGACGCGGGTGGGCAAGTGGTCTGCCAGGGCACGCCAGCCGACGTGGCGCGGCACCCCGCATCGCACACCGGTGCCGCGCTGCGCGAATACGTGCAAACGCTTGGCGCGGCCACGCCAGTGCAGGAAGGCCGCGCCGCGTACCTGCCAGCAACCGGCCCGGCACGCGCGCCGGAAGCCATCGAAATCATCCACGCGCGCGAGCACAACCTCAAAAACCTGAGCGTGCGCATCCCGAGCGGCAAATTCAGCGTGATTACGGGCGTGAGCGGATCGGGCAAATCCACGCTGGCATTCGACATCCTGTTCAACGAAGGCCAGCGCCGCTACCTGGAAAGCCTGAACGCCTACGCGCGCAGCATCGTGCAGCCAGCGGGCCGGCCCGAGGTGGACGCCGTGCACGGCATTCCGCCCACGGTGGCCATTGAGCAGCGCCTCTCGCGCGGCGGGCGCAAAAGCACGGTGGGCACCACCACCGAGGTGTGGCACTTTCTGCGCCTGCTGTACGTCAAGATTGGCGTGCAGCACTGCGTGCACGATGGCACCGCCGTGCAGCCGCAGACGCCCGAGCACATCGCCGCCCAGATTCTCCGGCGCTTTCGCGGCCAGACCATCGGCCTGCTGGCGCCACTGGTCGTGGGGCGCAAAGGCCTTTACACCGAACTGGCCGACTGGGCGCGCCTGCGCGGCTATACCCACCTGCGGGTGGATGGCGAATTCCTGCCCACCGACGGGTTTCCACGCCTGGTCCGCTTCCGGGAGCACAACATCGAACTGCCGGTCTGGAGCCTGCGCGTGGAGCCGTCGGAAGAAGCGCCATTGCGCAGCGCGCTGGCCCGCGCGCTCCAGCTTGGCAAGGGCGTGGTGCACGTGATGCACGCCCTGGACGGACTGAGCGCCGCCATGCGCGCTGGCTCCACCAAGCGCGTCGGGCGGGTGGAAGTGTTTTCCACCAAACGCGCCTGCCCCGTGTGCGGCACCAGTTACGCCGAGCTGGACCCGCGCCTGTTCTCCTACAACAGCAAGCACGGCTGGTGCCCGGACTGCGTGGGCACGGGCGTGCAGCTCACCGCAGAGCAGCGCCGCGCGCTGGACGATTCCGTGCTGGACAAAGAGCAGCTTGGCAGCGAGCAAATCTTTGCCGAACCCGAGGTGGAAGGCGTGGGCGACGCCGTGTGCCCCACCTGCCAGGGTACGCGGCTCAACCCGGTGGCGCGTGCCGTGCTGCTGCAAGCGCCTGGCCGGGGCAAGGGCGTTGCCATCACCGAGCTTGCGCAAATGAGCGTGACCGAGCTGCGCCGCTGGTTCGACGGCCTGAAGCTGACCGGGCGCGACGGGGAAATCGCGCGCGATCTGCTGCCCGAAATCCGCAATCGCCTGGCGTTTCTGGAACAGGTGGGACTGGGCTACCTCACGCTCGACCGGGGCGCGCCCACGCTCAGCGGCGGCGAGGCGCAGCGCATTCGCCTGGCCGCGCAACTGGGCAGCAACCTGCAAGGCGTGTGCTACGTGCTCGACGAACCCACCATTGGCTTGCACCCGCGCGACAACGGCGTGCTGCTGGATGCGCTGCACGCGCTGGCGGCCAAGGGCAACACGCTGGTGGTGGTCGAGCACGACGAGGACACCATTCGCCGCGCCGAACATCTGATCGACATCGGCCCCGGCGCGGGCGTGCGCGGTGGCCGCCTGGTGGCGCAAGGCGCGGTGGCCGATCTGGAGCGTTGCGAGGAATCGGTCACGGGCCGCTATTTGCTCAACGCCATGCGCCACCCGCTCCAGCCGCGCCGACCCGTGCTGCCCGAAGCGGGCGCGCAAGCAAAGGTCGAGGAGCTGCACTGGCTGCAACTGCGCGGCGCGCACCTGCACAACCTGCAGGACGTGGATGTGGACATCCCGTTGCAGCGGCTGGTGGTCATCACGGGCGTGAGCGGATCGGGCAAATCCACACTGGCGCGCGACGTGCTGCTGACCAACGTGCAAGCGGCTGTGCAGCAGCGCGGCACGCGCGCCGGACGCGAGCAGGACGACGCGGGCGAACACCCCCTCTGGGTCGGCTGCACCAGTCTGGACGGCTACCAGAGCATCGACCGCGTGCTCGAAGTCGATCAAACCCCCATCGGCAAAACCCCGCGCAGTTGCCCGGCCACCTACATCGGCTTCTGGGACGCGGTGCGCAAACTGTTTGCCGACACGCTGGAAGCCAGGGCGCGCGGCTACGGGCCGGGGCGCTTCTCGTTCAACACCAGCGAAGGCAGTTGCCCCGCCTGCGAAGGCCAGGGCGTGCGCACCATCGAAATGAACTTCCTGCCTGACGTGAAAGTGCCGTGCGAAGTGTGCCAGGGCACACGCTTCAACCCGGAAACACTGGCCGTCACCTGGCGCGGCAAGAACATTGGCGACGTGCTGCGCATGGAAGTGGACGAAGCCGTGGACTTCTTCGCCAGCATGCCCGCCATCGCCTACCCGCTGCAATTGCTCAAGGACGTGGGACTGGGCTACCTCACACTGGGCCAGCCATCGCCCACACTCAGCGGCGGCGA
Organism: Burkholderiaceae bacterium; assembly: GCA_031276435.1. Lineage (GTDB taxonomy): Bacteria > Pseudomonadota > Gammaproteobacteria > Burkholderiales > Burkholderiaceae_C > Ottowia. The sequence goes on from JAISNB010000169.1 coordinate 8,149, forward strand.
GGCGCAGCGCATCAAACTGGTGGCCGAACTCAGCAAAGTGCGCGACGACGTAACGCGCCGCGGCCAGACGCCCCCGCACACGCTGTACGTGCTGGACGAACCCACCGTGGGCCTGCACATGGCCGATGTGGAAAACCTCATCCGCGTGCTGCACCGGCTGGTCAACGGCGGCCACAGCGTCATCGTCATCGAGCACGATCTGGACGTCATTGCCGAAGCCGACTGGATGCTCGACCTGGGGCCGGGCGGCGGCGCGGGCGGCGGCCAAATCGTGGCCGTGGCAACGCCCGAAGAGGTCATGCACCTGGGAACCGCCACGGGAGAGGCGCTGGCCCCGATCTTCATGCGCAGCCTGCGCGCCCAAATCGCGCAATTGACCGAGCGCCTGGGCGCCGCAAAATGATGTGATGGCGGCCAGCCCGCCAGTCGCCCGCCGGGCGCGTTTTGGCGCGCGATCTCCCGCAAAAACACCCGGCGGCCTTTCAAAGCGCGGAATATGCTGCTATAAACCGCGACAGGGAGCGTGCGCAAACCTTTTTTCTTGCGCCACACACAGGATGAAAACTGACGGCTTTTCTCTTTGCCCACCATGGCTGGCGGCTCGCCCGCCCCGCACGGCGCAGCGCGTCGCAAGGCGCGGCAGTGGCATCTGCGCGGCGGCCCTGATGGCCCTGGCGCTGGGCGGCTGCGGCTCGCCCTACGTCGGGGTCAGCGTGCCGGTGGGGCCGGGTTCCGTGCGGGTCGGGGCCAGCAACGGCGGCGTCACCGCTGGCGCCAGCGCACGGGTAGGCCCCGTGGGCGTTGGCGTGGGCGTGAACCAGCGCGG
>JAISNB010000201.1 GCA_031276435.1 Burkholderiaceae bacterium
TCCGCGGTGGGGCGGCAGTTGGCGCGGCGTCTGGATGCGGTATTCGTGGACACCGATGCCGAGATCGAGCGGCGAATCGGGCAAAGCATCCGGGCGTTTTTTGAGCAATCGGGCGAAGACGCATTCCGGCAGATCGAGGCCGAGGTTCTGGATGCGCTGACGGGCGGCGGAGTGCGCACGACCACGGCGTTTTCCGATGCCGTGGTGCTGGCCACGGGCGGCGGCATTGTGTTGCGGCCTGAAAACCGGCAGCGTTTGCGCACGCGCGGCACGGTGCTGTACCTGTATGCGCAGCCCCGGCAATTGCTCAGGCGCGTGCAAAACGATTCGCAGCGCCCGCTGCTTCAGGTGGAAAACCCGCTGGAGCGGCTGCAAGCACTTTACGCGCAGCGTCACCTGCTTTATCGGGAATGCGCGCATTTTGAAATCGATACCCGGGGACTTTCGAGCAGCGCACTGGTCAATCACATCGCCGCGCGGCTGGGCCTGTCCGTCAAACCCGAGTAGCACAAAGGCAAAGAAAGGCACGCGTGCATGCACGCCCAAAGGTCATTGCCATGGTACTGCCGTCGGCCAGCAAAGCAAAGGCGCACATGCAAGCGTGCCGCCCTGATCTGCAAGGCAAGGAATGCCCCGCATTGCAAGAGCCTCTACACTTGAGCCTATGGACAAACAAGCATTGCGATTGCGGCAAACCCTGACCGTCGGGCTGGGCGCGCGCAGCTATGACATCGTGATTGGCACGGGGCTGCTGGCCGATGCCGCGGTCTTCGGCACTGCCGCCGCCGCGCCGTCCAGCGCGCAGGCGCTGATCGTCACCAACACCACCGTTGGGCCACTGTATGCCGATCGCCTGATGCAAACCCTGAGCCAGCGCCACGCCAGGGTTTCGGCCCTGAGCCTGCCCGATGGCGAATCGTACAAGAACTGGGAAACGCTCAACCTCATCTTTGACGACTTGCTGCGCAAAGGCGCTGACCGGAAATCGGTGCTGTACGCATTGGGCGGCGGCGTGGTGGGCGACATGGCAGGCTTTGCCGCCGCCTGCTACATGCGCGGCATAGCGTTTGTGCAAGTGCCAACCACGCTGCTCGCGCAAGTGGACTCTTCGGTGGGCGGCAAAACCGCCATCAACCATCCGTTGGGCAAAAACATGGTTGGCGCTTTCTACCAGCCGCGCCTGGTGGCATGCGATCTGGAAACGCTCAACACCTTGCCCGCGCGCGAGCTATCGGCTGGCCTGGCCGAAGTCATCAAATACGGAGCCATCTATGACATGGCCTTCATGGCCTGGCTGGAAGAAAACCTGGACGCCCTGCGCGCGCTCGATCCCCGGGCGCTGGCACATGCCGTGCGGCGCAGTTGCCAGATCAAGGCCGAAGTCGTCACCCAGGACGAGCGCGAATCGGGCCTGCGCGCCATCCTCAACTTCGGACACACCTTTGGCCACGCCATCGAAGCTGGCATGGGCTACGGCGCCTGGCTGCACGGCGAAGGCGTGGCCGCTGGCATGGTCATGGCCGCTGAACTGTCCCTGGAAATGGGCCTGACCGACGACAGCGCCTTCGCGCAGCGCCTGCGCCGCCTGCTGGCGCGCGCGGGCCTGCCCACGCGCGGCCCGCTCATCCACCCGGCTGACAACGCGGGCCGCTATCTGGAACTGATGCGCGTAGACAAAAAATCCGAAGCGGGCCAGATCCGCTTTGTACTCACTGGGGCAGCAGGCCGCGCCATCGTATGCGCCGCGCCCGACGCCCTGGTGCGGCGCGTCATCGACCGCTGCTGCGCGGCACCCTGAACCCGTGCGCTCACCACGGCATGCGATGACACTCGCCCGCGCCTTTCCCCCATGACTGCCGCTGGGCAAAACATCGGCAACGTCGGCAACAGCGGCAACGTTGGCGGCGGCGGCGCGCTGGCCTGCTACGCCAGCCATCCGCAAACATCGCGTGGCCGCCGCCACGCGCAAGACAAAGCGCCCACGCGCAACGAATTCCAGCGCGACCGCGACCGCATCGTGCACTCGGCCGCATTTCGCCGCCTGATGTACAAAACGCAGGTCTTCCTCAACCACGAAGGCGACCTCTTCAGAACGCGGCTCACGCACTCGCTGGAAGTCGCGCAAATCGCGCGCTCCATTGCCCGCCCGCTTGGGCTGCACGAAGACCTGGTAGAAGCCATTGCCCTGGCGCACGATCTGGGCCACACCCCATTCGGCCACGCCGGGCAAGACGCCCTCAACACCTGCATGGCCGCGCACGGCGGCTTCGAGCACAACCTGCAAAGCCTGCGCGTAGTCGACCACCTTGAGCGGCGCTACCCCCAGCACGATGGCCTGAACCTCACCTTTGAAACGCGCGAAGGCATCCTCAAACACTGCGCGCCAACCAACGCGCGCAAACTGGAGCAACAAGACCCCGGTGGCGTGGCCGCGCGCTTCTTGCACGGCGGCCAGCCAGCCCTGGAAGCGCAACTGGCCAACCTTGCCGACGAAATCGCCTACAACGCGCACGACGTCGATGATGGCGTGCGCTCGGGCCTGCTCACACTCCGGCAACTCGAAGCCGTCCCGCTGCTGGCGCACCACCTGGCCAGCGTGCGCCAAGACCACCCCGCCCTGGACGATCGCAGACTGCTGCACGAAACCATTCGCCGCATGCTCAGCCATCAAATCTACGACGTCATCGACACCACGCGCGCCGCGCTCGCCGCCGCAGCCCCCGCCTCTGCCAACGCCGTGCGCCGCCACAGCGCGCCGCTGGTGCAATTTGGCGCCCCCCTGCGCGCGCAACTGGACGCGCTCAAACACTTCTTGCTGCAAAAACTCTACCGGCACCCGCAAGTGTGCGCCAACACCGACCTGGGCCGCCGCGTGGTGCGCGAGCTATTCGCCGCCTACTGCGCCCATCCAGCGCAAATGCGCCCGCAATTTGCCACCCGGGCCGACCGCGAACGCGCCGTCGCCGACTACATCGCTGGCATGACCGACCGCTTTGCCCGGCGCGAACACGCGCGCCTCACCGCCTGCCGCCTGCTGGACTAGGCCGCGCGCGCACGGCAAAACAGGCACCATCATCCCCCATGAAAAACACTCCCGCCCAACCGGCCCCGGCGGCACGCAAACACCCACTGCCGCCGCCAGCGCCGGGCAAAACACCCGCACCCGGCATAAGCGACGCGCTGGCTCTGCAACCCGGCCAATCGCTGCAACTGCTCAAAGCCCTGCACATCCTCACACGCGACGGGCAAATCAACCAGGACTCGCGCCGCAAACTCAAACAAGTCAGGCACCTGGTGCAATTCATCACCCCCATCCTTGATGAACTGTGCGCTGCCGCCGCCACGCAACCGGCCAGCCTGGCCGCCCCCACCCTCGTCGACCACGGCGCTGGCAAATCGTACCTGGGCTTCATACTCTACGACTGGTGGTTTCGCCCCCGGGGCGCGGGCCACATCTACGGCATCGAAACACGCGCCGAACTGGTCGAACAATCCAGCGCCCTGGCCCGGCAACTGGGCTTTGAACGCATGCACTTCCTGCACATGACGGCGGCCAGCGCACAACACGCCAGCGGCCTGCCCGGGCAAATCGACATCGTCACCGCCCTGCACGCCTGCGACACCGCCACCGACGACGCCATCGCCTTTGGCCTGGCCAAACAAGCCCGCGCCATGGCGCTCGTACCCTGCTGCCAGGCAGAAATAGCCGCCTGCCTGCGCCAAAACAAAGCCTTGCAACTGGCCCCCCCGGCGCCCTTGGCCCAATTGTGGCGCCACCCGCTGCACACGCGGGAATTTGGCAGCCACATCACCAACGTACTGCGCTGCCTGTACCTGCAATCCCAAGGCTACAGCGTCACCGTCACAGAACTCGTGGGCTGGCAGCACAGCCTGAAAAACGAACTCATCCTGGCGCGCCACAC
>JAISNB010000211.1 GCA_031276435.1 Burkholderiaceae bacterium
TTATAGCTGAACATGATTATCAAAAAATGGCGGAATGCCTGTGTGGGTGGCTACCACGCTCATCCAGCCAGGCAATAAAGCCCGTCATGTCCGAGAGGTTGAGCAGCCACAAATACACCACCTGATCCTCAAGAAACGAAGTCAGAAAACACAGCGCCGCAATCAGGCGTGGTCGCCAGCAGCATAGGGATCTACACGGCGGGGGAAGGGTTCGGGAAAGCGGACAGTGATTTCTTCCGCAACCCCCAAACACTCGTCATTGCGAGGAGCGCGGCGACGTGGCAATCCATGAAGCAAGCGCCTCGAACGGCAAGGCACAAGCCGAAACGCCGGGAAAGCCGCTTGCCTTTCTCGCTCCCTCGTGAGGGAGCGAGTGCCCCCCGGGCCTCTCCCCAACCCTCCCCCCTAGGGGGGAGGGTGCAATTTGCTCCCCTCTCCACTTGTGGAGAGGGGTTGGGGGTGAGGATGGGGCGAAAGAGGGCGTCTTGCCGCCGACGCTCCACTTCTGGCCGCGCGACTGGCTGCCGTGCTTTTGCGCGCATGCGGAGCATGCCGGGCACGCATCCAAATCGTCTATCCTATGCGTCTATGCCAAATACCCGCAGTGTCCGCAATCCACCATCCCCTGCCGCAGGTCAGGGGCCGCTCATGCCGCTGGACGAGGCGCTGGCTTTGCTGCGCGATCAGGCGCGGCCCCTGTTGCGCACGGAGTCTGTGCATTTGCTGCAAGCCGATGGCCGCGTGCTGGCCGAGGACATTGTTGCGCCGCTGCCGGTGCCGCCGCACGACAACGCGTTGCGCGACGGTTATGCCGTGCGCGTGGCCGATGTGGCCATGCCCAACTGGCTCATGCCGGTCAGCCAGCGCATTGCGGCGGGCCGGGCGGCTCAGCCGCTGGCGGCAGGCAGCGCGGCGCGCGTTTTTACGGGCGCGCCCGTGCCCAGAGGGGCTGACGCCGTGGTGGCGCAGGAAGATGCGCAATCCATGGATGACGCCACCGCGCCGCAGGTGCGCATTCTCAAGTGTCCCCAACCCGGTCAGGGTTTGCGCAGGGCGGGCGAAGATGTGGCGCTGGGCGCGCGGGCGCTTGCCCGGGGCAGTCGGCTCACGCCCGCGGGCGTTGGCCTGGCCGCCAGCATGGGGCTGGAGCATTTGAAGGTGGCCGCGCGGCCCCGCGTGGCGCTGTTTTCCACGGGCGACGAACTGGTCATGCCGGGCCGCATGCCGCCCGAGAGCCTGCCGCCGGGCGCGATTTTCAATTCCAACCATTTTTTCCTGCACCTGCTGCTGGGGCGCATGGGCTGTCAGGTGACTGACTTCGGCACTGTCCCCGACCGGCGCAACGCCACGCTGCTGGCGCTCAAGTCAGCCGCGCGCGAGCACGATCTGGTGCTCACCAGTGGCGGCGTTTCGGTGGGCGACGAGGATCACATTCGCGCTTGCGTGCAGCAGCTCGGCCAGCTCAACCTCTGGCAAATCGCCATCAAGCCGGGCAAGCCGTTTGCCTTTGGGCAGATCAGGCGCACGGCCACTGAGAGCGCGCACTTTATCGGCCTGCCCGGCAATCCGGTGTCCAGCTTTACCGCTTTCTTGATACTGGTTCGCCCCTTTTTGCTGGGCATGCAGGGCGCGGCGCAGACGGCGGCGCCAGCGGTTTCGCTGCGCGCCGATTTCAGTTGGGAGCAGCCCGAAGAGCGGCGCGAGTTTTTGCGCGCGCGGCGCAACGCCAGCGGTGGCGTGGACTTGTTTGAAAATCAGGGAGCGGGCGTGCTCTCGTCCATGCAGTGGGCCGACGGGCTGGTGGACAACCCGGCTGGCAAGGCCATTGCACGCGGGGATGCCGTGCGCTTTATCGCGCTGGCGGATTTGCTGGCATGAAAACCATCAGCGTGCACTACTTTGCCGCTGTGCGCGAGGCGCTTGGCGTGGGCAGCGAAAGCGTGCGCACGCAAGCGGCCACGGTGGCCGCGCTGCGCGCTGAGCTGATGGCGCGCAACGCGGCTTGCGGCGCGGCGCTGGCGCGCGAGCAGGCGGTGCGAATCGCGCTCAACCACGAGATGTGCGCCACCGAGGACGCGGCCTTGCGCGATGGCGACGAGCTGGCTTTTTTTCCGCCGGTGACCGGCGGTTGATGGCCGCGCCCGCTGCTGCCTGCCTTTCTGGCCCGCGCGCAGGCGCAAAAGCCTTGCGCCCAGTCTTCATGGAATAATGGCGCGCGCGTTTTCATCCCGGTCAGCGCGGCGCTTTGCGCGCGCCTTCAGGCTCCGGATGGGGCCGCGCGCTGGTGTTTTTCAAAAGCAACAACTCAAGGAAACAACTCATGCTGACCGAGGAAGAAATCCAATCGAGCGCGCACGCGCCCAAACCCGTTCGCTGGTACAAAAGCCTGTACGCGCAGGTCATCATTGCGATCGTTCTGGGCATCCTGCTCGGGCAGTTCTGGCCAGAGATTGGCGAGAAGATGAAGCCCCTGGGCGATGGCTTCATCAAACTGGTCAAGATGATCATTGCGCCCGTGATCTTCATCACGGTTGTCACCGGCATTGCCGGCATGAGCAACATGAAAACCGTGGGCCGCGTGGCGGGCAAGGCCATGGCCTATTTCCTGACCTTCAGCTCGCTGGCGCTGGTCATCGGCATGGCGGTGGCCAACGCGCTCAAGCCGGGCGCGGGCATGAACATCAATCCGGCCACGCTCGATCCCGGCAAGGTCGAAACCTACGTCAGCAAGGCCCACGACTCAAGCATCGTGGGCTTTTTGCTGAACATCATTCCAACCACGCTCGCCAGCCCGCTGGTGCAAAGCGACATCCTGCAAGTGCTGTTTGTCGCCATCCTGTTCGGCATCGCGCTGGCCGGCGTGGGCGAGCGCGGCAAACCCATCTTCGATCTGCTCAGCAACCTGTCGGTGCCCGTATTCAGGCTGGTTGCCATTTTGATGCGCGCCGCGCCCATCGGCGCTTTTGGCGCCATGGCCTTCACCATTGGCAAATACGGCATCAAGTCCGTGGGCAACCTGGCCTATCTGGTGCTTGGCTTTTACATCACCTCGCTGCTGTTCGTGGTGGTTGTGCTGGGCGCGGTGGCCTGGTACAACGGCTTTTCCATCCTCAAACTCATCCGCTACATCAAGGACGAATTGCTGCTGGTGCTGGGCACCAGTTCGTCCGAATCGGCACTGCCCAGCCTGATGCACAAAATGGAAGCGGCCGGGTGCGGCAAATCGGTGGTGGGGCTGGTCATCCCCACCGGCTACTCGTTCAACCTGGACGGCACCAACATCTACATGACCATGGCGGCCTTGTTCATCGCCCAGGCGCTGAACATCGACCTGACGCTGCAACAACAACTCATGCTGCTGCTGGTGGCCATGATCAGCTCCAAGGGCGCAGCCGGAGTCACCGGCGCGGGCTTCATCACCCTGGCGGCCACACTGGCCGTGGTGCCCGAAGTGCCAGTGGCCGGCATGGCGCTGATTCTGGGCGTGGACCGCTTCATGTCGGAATGCCGCGCGCTGACCAACTTTGTGGGCAACGCCTGCGCCACCGTGGTGGTGGCGCGGTGGGAAAACCAACTGGATCAAGAGCGCCTCAGCGCCGTACTGAACAACCCGTCAGCCGTACACGAAAAACTGCTGGAAGGCGATACGGCAGACGATTGAGCGGCGCCACGCGCGGCGTGCCCAAACACCTGCCCGCGCGCAGCCGTTCTTCTGGTTGTTCTGGCAAGCAGAGCGCGCCTTGCGCAAGCTGCAACAATGTCGCATGAACCACACGCGGGTCAGCATACAAACCGGCGACTTTGACCTGGGCGCCGAAGTGGCAGCGCTGCGCGCCGCCGACGCGCGCGCGGGCGCGGTATGCGCCTTTGTGGGCGCCGTGCGCGAAATGGCCTCGCCCACCGCCGCCGCTGCCACCACTGCTGCTGGAGCGGACGCGGCAGCCGCCACCGCATCTGCCGCCGCGCCGCCGGGCATCACGGCGCTGGAACTGGAACACTACCCGGGCATGAGCGAAAAAGCCATCGCCCGCATGGTCGCCGCCGCGCGCCAGCGTTTTGACATTGGCGGCGTGCGCATCATCCACCGCGTTGGCGCGCTGGCGCCGCGCGATCAAATTGTGCTGGTGGCCGTCGCTGCGGCGCACCGCGGCGCGGCATTCCAGGCCTGCGAATTCTTGATGGACTACCTCAAAACCCAGGTGCCGTTCTGGAAAAAAGAACACACGGCCAATGGCCAGGCGCACTGGGTGCGCGCGCGCGCCAGCGACGACGCGGCGCTGGCCCGCTGGGGCGACGGCGCAGCCGCTGGCAATGCGGCGACGCGGCGCTGACACGGGGCCTTCCTTGGCGCCGGAAGAGAAAATACGCATATGCGCCACGTGGCGCGCGCTGGAAAGCAACGGCAGACAAACCATCGTCATTGCGAGGAGCGCAGGGCGCGTGGCAATCCAGACAGCTCTGTAGCCTGCCTGCTACGACTTTTTCAGCTTGTGCTTTGGCGTGAACCATTTGCTTGCTCCATGGATTGCCACGTCGCTTCGCTCGTCGCAATGTCGGCTTCCAGCGGCATGCGCAGCACGTCTGGTTCTGGAACGACACCCCTGAAGTTACGCGCCCTTTCGCAACAGGCGCAGGCCATTGGCCGTGACCAGCAGGCTGGCGCCAGTGTCGGCAAATACGGCCATCCACATGGTGGCCTGGCCCGTGAGGGCCAGTGCCAGAAAGAGCAGTTTGATGCCGAGCGCGAACGCGATGTTTTGCCACAGCACAGCGTGGGCGCGGCGCGCCAGGCGCACGGTGGCGGGCAGACGCCGCAAGTCGTCGTTCATGATAACGATGTCGGCGCTTTCCATGGCGACTTCAGAGCCAGCACCGCCCATGGCAAAGCCCAGATCGGCGCTGGCCAGCGCGGGCGCGTCGTTGATGCCGTCGCCCACCATGGCAACAGTGCCATGGCGCGCGCGCAACTCGGCCAGCGCGCTTTGTTTGTCGGCAGGCAGCAGGGCACTGCGGGTTTGGGCCGGGGCAATGCCGGCTTGTTGCGCCACGGCGCGGGCGGCGGCGGCGTTGTCGCCGCTGAGCATGGCACAAGTCAGGTTGAGGCGCTCCAGCTCCTGGATGACAGCGGGCGCGTGGGAGCGCAGTGTGTCGGCCACGGCAAAGAGCGCCAGCGCGCCTTGCGCGGGCGATGCCAGCAGGCTGACGGTGCGGCCTTGTTCTTCTTGCCAGGCGATGGCTTGCTGCAGCGCAGGCGGCGCGGTGATGTGGCGCTCGGCCAGCAGGCGCGGGTTGCCAAGCAGCAGGGTTTGGCCGTCGACCATGCCTTGCAGCCCAAGGCCCGGCAAGGCCTGTACGTTTTGCGCGCGCAAGCTGGCGGCGGCGGGGTACAGGCCGCGCGCGATGGCCTGGGCCACGGGGTGGCTGGATGTGTCGCACAAGCTGGCGGCGGCCCGGGCGATCCAGGTGGCGTCGGCGGCGCCGTCGCGGGTTTGCCAGTGCGCCAGCGCGGGCGCGCCTTGTGTGAGGGTGCCGGTTTTGTCGAAGGCGATGGCGCGCAGGCGGCGCGCGGCGTCCAGCGCGGCGCCGCCTTTGATCAGGATGCCCCGGCGCGCGGCTGCCGTGAGGGCACTGACGACTGTGACGGGCGTTGAGATAACGAGCGCGCAGGGACAGGCAATGACCAGCAGCGCCAGCGCCTTGTAGATGGCCGCAAGCGGCGGCCAGCCGAGCAGCGCCGGGGCCAGCAGGGCCACGGCCAGCGCCAGCGCGAATACTGCTGGGGTATAGAGGCGGGCAAATTTTTCGACCTGCCGTTGCAGCGGCGCGCGCGCCGCTTGTGCTTGTTGCACCGCGCGCACAATGCGCGCCAGCAGGCTGTCGCCCGCGGCGGCGCCAGCGCGCACGATCAGTTCACCCGTGAGGTTGATGCTGCCCGCAAAAACCGGATCGCCCGCGGTTTTGTCCACGGGCAGACTCTCGCCGGTGATGGGCGCCTGGTTGACGGCGCTTTGGCCGCGCTCTACGCGGCCATCCAGCGGCAGGCGCGCGCCCGGTTTGACGCGCACCAGGGCACCCGCGCCAATCTGCTCGACGCTCTGGTTTTGCCAGTTGCCTTGCGCGTCCAGGGTTTCGGCGCTGTCGGGTTTGAGGCGCAGCAGGGCGCTGATGGCGTTGCTGGCGCGCGCGGTGGCGCCGTGCTCGATGCGCTCGGCAATCGCGTACAAGGCCATGACCATGGCCGCCTCAGGCCATTGGCCGATGATGAACGCGCCAATAACGGCCACAGCCATGAGCGCGTCGATGCCCAACTGCCCGCGCCGCAGCGCGGCCAAACCGTTGCGGCAGGTGCCCAGGCCAGCAAGCGCGATGGCCGCCAGCGCCATGAGCATGCCCGCGCCGCGTGCCAGCGGCGGCGGCAGTAGCGCTGGCAACGTCTGGCCTTCGGCCAGCAGGTGCGCCATTTCGGCTGCCAATGCCAGCGCCAGGGCGCAGGCCAGCCGCGTCCAGCCGGGCTGCTGGCCGTGGGCGTGCGCGCCCTCACAGCCGCCGCCACTGTGTACGGCGCTGTCATGGTCGCCGTGATTGTGGTTGGAGTTGGAATCGTCGCCTTGCCGCGCGCGGGCAGCGCAGCAAGCCGGAGCAGGTTGAGGCATTTGCGTGTTCATGAGAAGATTGGAAACCTTAAAGCCACTTCAAGGTCAAGTCTCATGCGCGCGACAGCCGTATCAATGGGCGCTTACCGCATTGGCGAGGCCGCGCGCCGCAGCGGCGTGCCAGCGGCCAACATCCGCTATTACGAGAGAGAACACCTGCTGGCCGCGGGCAGCCGCGGCGACAACAGCTACCGCCTCTACAGCGACGCCGACGTGCACCGGCTGCGCTTTATCCGCATGTGCCGCGCCATGGACATGTCGCTAAACGAGGTGCGCACGCTGCTCGCGCTGGATCTGTCCGACAAGGCCGATTGCGTAACGGCGCGCGAAACGCTGGACGCGCACCTGGGCCACGTGCGCCAGCGCCTGAAAGAATTGCGCGCGCTGGAGCGCGC
>JAISNB010000041.1 GCA_031276435.1 Burkholderiaceae bacterium
TCGCGCGCGCCAAACGGTGTGCGCAGTTGCAAAACGTCGCCCACGCGGGCGCGCAAGAGGGCGCGGGCAATGGGCGATACCCAGCTGACTTCGCCCTGGCTGCTGTCGGCCTCGTCAACGCCCTTGATGGTGACGGTGCGCTCCGTGCCATCGTCTTCCACGTAGGTGACGGTCGCGCCAAAAAACACCTGTTCGCCGCCGTGGTGCGCGCTGGGGTCGGTGACTTCGGCAATTTCCAGCCGCTTGGTAAGAAAGCGGATGCGCCGGTCGATTTCGCGCAGGCGCCTTTTGCCGTACAGGTAGTCGCCGTTTTCGGATCGGTCGCCGTTCTTGGCTGCCCAGTGCACGGCTTCGACCACTTGGGGGCGTTCGCTGTCGATGAGCGCCAGCAGTTCGGCGCGCAATCTGGCGTAGCCCTGCGGTGTGATGTAGTTGCGCGCGCCAACGGGCAGCAGCGGCGCGGCGCCGCTGGCGTCCGTATCGTCGTCGTCCGCATCGTCGCGTTCGCGGGTAAAGGCCTTGTTCATGGGGCGATGATAGGCCCAGGCGTGCAACAATTCCAAGTATTGCGCGTTCCAGGCCACGCCGTTCGCGGCGGCCAGGCGCGTGTTACGGCGAGCGCCGCGCGGTGGTTTTTCTGTTTTTTCGCATGTCCAGTTTTCCGCGAGCTTTTTTCAACCGCATGGGCCGCCCCGGCCAGTGGGTTGGCCGCGCCCGGGCCTGGGCGCGGGGCCTTCAGCGCGCGCGCGTGTTGCGCGTGCTGCTGAGCGACTATGTGCTCAACGGCGCGTCGTGCGCCCTGGGCATGCTGCTGGCCTCGCTGCTGATGCGCGCTGCCTTAGGCCCCATGGCGGCGGCCACGGCCACCATTGGCGTGATTGCCACGTTGCCGCCCGATCTGGTGACGCCCCGGCGCGGCAAGCTGGCAACCATGATGATTGCGCCTTTCATCAGCCTGCCCCTGTTTTTGGCGGTGCAGTTGTTGCGCAGCCATCCGGCTGGCCTGGGCATGCTGCTGGTGCCCGCTACGTTCCTGGGGTTTTTGTGCATGGCCTGGGGCAAGCGCGGCGCGCCAGTAGCCATTGGCGTGATGCTGATGATTGTGTTTTCCATGTCCACGCCGGTGGCGGCCAGCCCGGCCGAGGCTTTGGAGCGCACGCTCTATTGCACCATGGGCTGCGCGTTGTATGTGGTTTATTCGGTGCTGGCCAATTACGCGCTCAATGGCCGCTACCGCACGCAGCTCATGGCCGATTTGCTGCTGGCGATGGCCGCCTTGCTGCGTGCGCACGCGCGCCGCCTGGCGGCGCCCGGCCAGCGCGGTGCTGGCGCGGACAATCTGGGCGAGTTGCTGCAACGGCAGGCCACGCTGGCCGATCAGTTGCAAGCCACGCGCAATGTGGTGCTGGAGGCGCCCAACACGCCGCACCGCCAGCGGCTGGCGGGCATGCTGATGGTGGTGCTGGAGATGCGCGATCACCTGGTCGCTGGCGAGCTGGATCTCGACCGCGTGCACCGCAGCGGCGACGCCACGCGCGTGCTGCGCCAGGTGGCGCTCATTTACCGCGACATGGCGCGCGATGTGATCCGGCTGGCCGATGCACTGCTGCTGCGCAGGCTGGCCGCGGCGCCCGCCGACCACGGAGCGCGCCTGGCCCAACTGGGCGAGGCGCTGGATTTGACCGGCCCCATGGGCAGTGCAGCCGCCGCCGACCGCCGCCGCCTTTTGGCCGCGCTGTTGCGCGGCCTGGCGTTTCGCATCACGCACCAGAACGCAGCCATACGCCAGCTTTTTGCCGTGGCCAATGGCAGCGCCCCGCCCGATCTGGCCGTGGTGCGCAACAGTTGGCGTTTGTTCGTCAGTCCCACGGAGTTGTCGATACAACCGTTTTTCACCGTCTGGCACTGGCGCCAGCCCGCGCTGCGCCATGCCGTGCGCGCCGCGCTGGCCGTGGGCGCGGGCTACGGCATCGCAACGCTGCTGCCCTGGGCCGTGCACGATTACTGGATTTTGCTGACCATCGTCGTCGTGCTGCGCGGCAGTCTGGCGCAAACGCTGGAGCGGCGCAACGCGCGCGTGCTGGGCACGCTGCTGGGCAGCCTGCTGGCCGTGGGCATTCTGGCGCTCGAGCCGTCGGCGGGCATGCTGATGCTGGCGCTGACCGTGGCGCAAGGCGTCACGCATGGTTTTGCCATGCGCCGCTACTGGATCACGGCCATGGGCGCGTCGGTGCTCGGGCTGATCCAGTCGCACATGCTGCTGGCCGAAACCAGCAACGCCTTCGCCTTCTTCGAGCGCGTGGCCGACACCCTGATCGGCGCGGGCATCGCGTGGGCGTTCTCCTACGTGCTGCCATCGTGGGAGCGCGGGCAAATTGCCGCCCTGGTGCGCCGCGTGCTCAAGGCGCTCAACCAGCACGCGCGCGCGTCGCTGAGCCTGGCCGACCTCAAAGACATAGACACGGCCTCTGAACTGGCCTGGCGCCTGGCCCGGCGCGAAGCCTATGACGCGCTCTCGGCCCTGGTACAAGCGGCCGGGCGCGCGCTGGCCGAACCCCGCGCCGTGCAACCGCCGCTGGCGCTGCTGGAGCATCTGCAAGGCCACAGCTACCAGTTGCTGGCGCAGCTAAGCGCCGTCAAATCCATGCTGCTGCTGCGCCGCGACCGGGTCAACCTGCCCGAAATCACGGCGCCGCTGAACCTGGCCGCCGCCAGCATCGAAGCCGCGCTGGCAACCCCGCTGCTGGCGGGCGCGGCAGCGCCCAACCCGACCACTGGCGCAAGCGCACAGCCCGACATTGCCGCCATGGCCGCCGCCGCGGCTGCCGAAAGCGCGTCGCCCGCGCCGCTTGCGGGCATGCCCGAACAACTGCCCGACCCCTTCCTGGGACAAGACATCAACCCCTGGGTCCTGCGCCGCCTGCACCTGTCTGCCCAACTGGCCAATCACGTGCGCCTGAACGCGCAGCAAACGCTCGCCGAACTGGACAAAACCCGCTCATGACGCCACATCCCGCCGACGCCGCCGCCACCACCGCTCCGGACCTGAGAGGCCACACGCCCATGATGGCGCAGTACCTCACGCTCAAGGCCGACTTTCCGGACACCCTGCTGTTTTACCGCATGGGCGACTTCTACGAGATGTTCTACGCCGACGCCGAAAAAGCCGCGCGCCTGCTGGACATCACGCTGACCACGCGCGGCCAATCGGCGGGCCAGCCCATTGCCATGGCGGGCGTGCCCTTTCACTCGGTTGAAAACTACCTGGCGCGCCTCATCCAGGCGGGCGAATCGGTCGCCATCTGCGAGCAAATGGGCGAACCCGTCGCGGGCAAAGGCCCGGTCGAGCGCAAGGTGGTGCGCATCGTCACCCCCGGCACCCTGACCGACACCGAACTGCTCAGCGAAAAGCACGAAGCCGTGCTGCTGGCGCTGCACCGTGGCGCGCGCGGCAAACGCGGGCTGGCGTGGCTGGCCGTCACCCAGGGCGAGCTGCACCTGGCCGAATGCCTTGCCAGCGAGCTGCCCGGCTGGATCGAGCGCATCGGCCCCAGCGAAGTGCTGATCGCCAGCGACTGGCCCGCGCCCGAAGAACAGGCGCTCAAAAACCTGCGCGCGCCCGGTGGCCGCCTCATGCCCGTAGCGCGGCGGCCCGAATGGCAATTTGACGCCGCGCTCGGGCAACGCAAACTGCTGGAACAACTGCAAGCGGCCAGCCTGACGGCCTGGAACGCCCAGTCCCTGCCCGAAGCCCACGCCGCCAGCGCCGCGCTGCTGGCCTATGCCGAACACACGCAAGGCCGCGCGCTCACGCACGTGCGCGGCCTGCGCGTCGAGCAACCCGGCGCGTCGATGGACTTGCCGCCCGCCACACGGCGCAATCTGGAACTGGTGCAAACCCTGCGCGGCGAAGACGCGCCCACACTGTTTTCCCTGCTGGACACCTGCATGACCGGCATGGGCAGCCGTGCCCTCAAGCACTGGCTGCTCAACCCCGCGCGCGAGCGCGCGCAAGCCAGCGGGCGGCTGCGCGCCATCGCCCGCCTGCACGCGAGCGACGTTTGGCAAAACCTGCGCGCGCTGCTCAAGGGCGCCTGCGATGTCGAGCGCATCACCGCGCGGCTGGCGCTGGCGCAAGCGCGCCCGCGCGAACTGGTGGCCCTGCGCCAGACCTTGCAGAAAACCGCCCTGCTGGCGCTGGTCAATGGCATCAGCGACGATGGCGACGCCGACGCCGACAACGCCGCGCCGCTCTTTGCGCAACTGGCGCAAGATTTGGCCGTGCCCGACGATCTGGCGCAACGCCTGCAAGCGGCGCTGCTGCCAGAACCGGCCGCGCTGGTGCGCGACGGCGGCGTCATCGCCCCCGGCTTTGACGCCGATCTGGACGAGCTGCGCGCCATCTCTGAAAACTGCGACGCCTTCCTGCTCGATCTGGAGGCGCGCGAGCGCCAGCGCACCGGCATTGCCAACCTGCGCGTGCAATTCAACAAGGTGCACGGCTTCTACATCGAAGTCACGCAAGCCCAGGCTGGCAAAGTACCCGGCGACTACCGGCGGCGCCAGACGCTGAAAAACTGCGAACGCTTCATCACGCCCGAACTCAAGGCCTTCGAGGACAAGGCCCTCTCGGCCCAGGAACGCGCCCTGGCGCGCGAAAAATGGCTCTACGACCAACTGCTGGCCAGGCTGCAACCGCACGTACCGCAACTGGGCCGCTACGCGCGCGCCCTGGCCACGCTGGACGCGCTGGGCGCGCTGGCCGAACGCGCCCTCACCCTGGGCTGGTGCGCGCCGCAATTCGTCGCCGAACCGTGTCTGGAAATCCGCGCTGGCCGCCACCCCGTGGTGCAGGCGCGGCTGGCCGAAACCGGCGGCGGCACCTTCATCGCCAACGACACGCTCATGGGGCCAAAAGCGCGCATGCAAATCATCACCGGCCCCAACATGGGCGGCAAAAGCACCTACATGCGGCAAGTGGCGCTGATCGTGCTACTGGCCAGCATGGGTTCTTTCGTACCGGCGGCGGCGTGCCGGCTGGGGCCAATCGACGCCATCCACACCCGCATCGGCGCCGCCGACGACCTGGCCAACGCCCAATCGACCTTCATGCTGGAGATGACCGAAGCCGCGCAAATCCTCAACACGGCCACCGCCCGCTCACTGGTGCTGATGGACGAAATTGGCCGCGGCACCAGCACCTTCGACGGCCTGGCCCTGGCCAGCGGCATCGCCACCCACCTGCACGACAAATTGCAGGCCTTCACGCTGTTTGCCACGCATTACTTTGAACTCACCGAATTCCCGGCCACGCACCACGCGGCGGTCAACCTGCACGTCAGCGCCGCGGAAAACGGCCACGACATCGTCTTCTTGCACGAGATGCTGCCCGGCCCGGCCAGCCGCAGCTACGGCATCCAGGTAGCGCGCCTGGCGGGCATTCCGCAGCCGGTCATCCACCACGCGCGCCACACGCTCGCCACACTGGAGCAAGGCGCCGCCGCGCACCAGGCGCAAGTGGACTTGTTCGCGCCCCCGCCCCCGCCCGCGCCAGAAATAAGCGCCGCGCGCGCCGCTGGCAGCCCCGTAGAATTGGCGCTGGAGCAGATCGACCCCGACGCGCTCACCCCGCGCGACGCGCTCGACGCACTCTACCGCCTCAAGCAAATCAGCAGCCCCGGCAACGGCTGAAAGCCAGCGCCGCCGCCACCGCCGCACACAAAACCGCGACACAACCGCCCTGCCCTGCCCCCCATGTCTTACTGCTGCGCCATCAAAATCAACGCCGGAATGGTGTTTTTGTCAGACTCCCGCACCAACGCGGGGGTCGACCAGATCAGCACCTTTCGCAAAATGCTCATCTACGAACGCCCGGGCGATCGCTTCATGGTCATGCTCTCGGCGGGCAACCTGTCCATCTCGCAATCGGTGCGCGAAATCCTGCAGGACGAAGCCGTCAAGGACGCCGCCACGGGCGACCCCGTCACCATCTGGAACGCGCGCAGCATGTTCGACGCCGCGCGCGTACTGGGCAGCGCCGTGCGCCACGTCAACCAGCGCGATGGCGACGCGCTGCGCCAGGCCAAAATGGAATTCAACGTCTCGCTCATCTTTGGCGGCCAGATCGCTGGCGAGCCAATGCGCCTGTTCATGGTGTACGCCGCGGGCAAC
Organism: Burkholderiaceae bacterium; assembly: GCA_031276435.1. Classification (GTDB taxonomy): domain Bacteria; phylum Pseudomonadota; class Gammaproteobacteria; order Burkholderiales; family Burkholderiaceae_C; genus Ottowia. Next base: position 6,172 of record JAISNB010000041.1, read on the forward strand.
TTCATCGAAGCCACGCCAGAAACGCCCTTCTTCCAGATCGGCGAATCCAAATACGGCAAACCCGTGCTCGACCGCGTCATCACGCCCGGCACCCGGCTCAACGAAGCGGCCAAATGCGCGCTGGTCTCCATGGACAGCACCCTCAAATCCAACCTCTCGGTGGGCCTGCCACTGGATCTGGTGGTCTACGAAGCCGACAAACTGCAAAGCGACCGCATCGTCTGCATAGACCACGACAACCCGTACCTGCGCATGCTGCGCAGCACCTGGGGCGAGCGCCTGCGCCAGGTATTCGACAGCATCGAAGACCCGCAATGGAACGGCGGCGCCACCCAGGTGCCACTGCGCGTGGCATCCACCAAACACCCGCCGCTCAAGAAAATCACATCCTCCAGCGAGCGCCTGATTTGATCCGCGTGGCGCTCCCGGCTTCAAACCAAGGGGTGCCCCGCCGCCGCTGGCACCAACGCACGGCGTTGGGCTTTTTGCGCCGTGCACAGACCAGACCGCCTTGCGCGCGTCAGTGCAAGGAGCGCGCAGCGGCGCGGCAATCCACTGCCTTCGCGCACGACGCATGGATGTTTTTTGCCCTCGCCCTTTTGGAGCGC
>JAISNB010000059.1 GCA_031276435.1 Burkholderiaceae bacterium
CCTTCTTCCGACATGGCGCAAAGCGAAGAAGAATGCTCGTCTTTCCACCATTTTGCTACCGCGACGCAGCGCCACTGGACATCGTGGTGCGTCCAGAGGCCTCGGCTGCGGCCATCGTAATTGTGCTCATCATAAACAAACAGGCGCGTGAAGGGCGCAAAATCCTCCAGCGCGTCAAGGGAAGCGGCAATGTAGAGAAACGCTCTGTCCGATTGATAGGCGGTTGTCAAGCTGACTTGCGCCGTCATGGCTTGCCTCCTGATTTTGTGGATGTTTGTGCCGCCGCCTTGTTTTGCGCCGCAAGCGTTTTTTGCTTTACAGGAAGGGGCTGGTGTTTTGCCGCAGGCAGTCCATGTAGGCGTCGCCGTCGATGTAGGTGTAGGTTTCGCCGTCAAACGTGCTCGTCTTGATGACTTCCTTCTTCAACAGCGTCGCAAGCTGCTCTTCGGGGGTGGAGCGGTCAATCACCCGTTTTGCATCGCGTCCGCCCCTGACGTCTATGGTATTTACGTCGTTGATGAGTTTGTCGACCTTGAGGTTGCCGTGGATTTCGACGTATTCGCCGAATTCGGCGAAGGATTCGGCCTCGACATTGCCACCGACGGAAAAATCGAGATCGTTCAGCGAATTGGTGGCGACATGGCCCGCGCGCAGGTTGCCGCAAATGACCGTGTGCATGCCGCGGCTGACGTAGCGCCCGGCCTCGACATCGCCCAGGACGATCAGCGCGCCTTCTTCCACCATCATGTCCGATTGCAGCAAGCCCTTGACGCGCAGATTGCCCGCGACGATCAGGCAGGCGCAGGTGATGGGCAAATCGTCGGCCACCAGATCACCCGCGCAAAAACGGATGCTGTAGTCGGAATCCGGCTCGGAGGCCAGGACGCGTTCGTCAATATCGTCAAGGCCGTCTTGCGCCTCCAGCGCGATGTCCGCGTTGTCCTGCACAAGACCAAACTTTCCGGCAATCCATTTTTCCGCTTCTTCAAGACGCCACTTGGGCAGGCGGGAAATTATGCTGTCAGTCATTTCGGGATACTCCTTGCAAAAGGTGGATGGAATATGGCGGTGGGCCGCAAAATCAGGCTTCGCGCCGCAGGGCGGGAAAGAGGATGACGTCGCGGATGCTCGGGCTGTCGGTGAGCAGCATCATCAGGCGGTCGATGCCCACGCCGCAGCCGCCTGCGGGCGGCATGCCGTATTCCAGCGCGCGCACAAAGTCGGCGTCGTAGTACATGGCTTCGTCGTCGCCCGAGTCCTTGGCGCTGGCTTGCGCCTGAAAGCGCGCGGCCTGGTCCTGGGCGTCGTTCAGTTCAGAAAAGCCGTTGGCCATTTCGCGCCCGGTGATGTAAAGCTCGAAGCGTTCGGTCACGTCGGGGCGGGCGTCGTTGGCGCGCGCCAGCGGGCTGATTTCGGTGGGGTGCTCCATGATGAAGGTGGGCTGCCACAGTTCGGTTTCCACCGCCTCTTCAAAGTAGGCCACTTGCAGCGCGGGCAGGCTGCGCTGGCTGAGTTTGTCTTTTTCTTCGCTCAGGCCGAGTTTTTTCAGGCTGCTGACCAGCCAGGCCGCGTCGTCCACATGCGCGCCCGCTTCGGTGTAGGCGTGGATGGCTTCGCGGATGGTCATGCGCCGAAACGGCGCGGCCAGGTCGACCTCGCGGCCCTGATAAACAAGGTTCAGCCGACCCAAGGCCTGTTGCGCCGTGGCGCGGATCAGTTGTTCGGTGAAGTCCATCAGGTCGCGGTAGTGCCAGTAGGCCGCGTAGAACTCCATCATGGTGAATTCGGGGTTGTGCCGCACGCTGATGCCTTCGTTGCGAAAGCTGCGGTTGATCTCGAATACGCGCTCGAAGCCGCCGACCAGCAGGCGCTTGAGGTACAGCTCGGGCGCGATGCGCAGGAACATGTCTTGCTCCAGCGCGTTGTGGTGCGTGACAAAGGGCCTGGCGTTGGCACCGCCGGGAATCGGGTGCAGCATGGGGGTTTCGACTTCCATGAAGCCGTTTTGCACCATGAAGGCGCGCATGGCTGCCAGGGTGCCGCTGCGCAGGGCGAAACGCTGGCGGGCCGCTTCGTCCATGATGAGGTCCACATAACGCTGGCGGTATTTAAGCTCCTGGTCGTGCACGCCGTGGAATTTGTCGGGCAGCGGGCGCAGGCTTTTTGTCAGCAGGCGCACCCGCGTGGCGTGGATGGACAGCTCGCCCGTCCGGGTTTTGAACAAGTGGCCTTCAGCGGCCACGATGTCGCCCAGGTCCCAGTGCTTGAAGGCGGCGTATCCGGCTTCGCCCACGCCGTCGCGCGTGATGTAGATCTGGATGCGGCCCGTGGCGTCTTGCACGGTGGCAAAGCTGGCCTTGCCCATGACGCGCTTGAGCATCATGCGGCCCGCAACGCTGGCCTGGATTGGCTCGCCAGCGGCCAGCCAGGCGTCGAAGACTTCTTTTTCTGTGGCGTCATGCGCCTGGTGCAGTTGCGCGCAGCGATTCTGGGGCTTGAAGTCGTTGGGGAAAGCCACCGGGCCGCCAGCGGCCTGGGCGCCGCGCAGGGCCTGGAGTTTTTCGCGCCGTTCGGCAATCAGTTTGTTTTCGTCCTGTTCGCCGCTGGCGGCAGGGGTGTCTGGATGGGTATTCACGGCGCTTTGGAGGTGTTTTGGGGGTCAATGGAAAAGGGATGGGACAGGTTCCCGGCGGATAATTGTGGCCGCCTGCGCGCAAGCGCAAAATGCACAATTTTAGAACCTGTTCCATGTTTTTTCGGGAGCCGCGAGAAGCGCCCGCCGCCCGGCCATGAAACCGCGCCGCCGCCCGCGCCGCGCCATGTGCGGCTTGCCCCATGCCCATTGTTTTTTGTCGCGCATGTTTCATAACCGCCGTTTTCATTTCAACTGGCGCGCTGTGCTGGCCGCGCCGCGCGCTGTGCCATGCTGCGCGCGACGCTGATTTTGCTGTCGGGCGGGGCGCTGGCCCAGGTGCTGCCGCTGCTGCTGGGGCCAGCGATTACGCGCCTGTTCAGCCCGCAAGCCATGGGCGTTTTCACGGCCTTCAGCACCGTGGCCGCCACGGTGGCGGTGGTGGCCTGCGCGCGTTACGAGTACGCGCTGCCGCTGGTGCGCTCGCCCGCCCAGGCCGCTGCCCTGCTGGCGCTGTGCCTGCGCATCTGGCTGGCGGTGGCGCTGTTGAGCGTGGCGCTGGCGCTGGCGCTGCACGCGCTGTGGCGCTGGCCGCTGGCCTGGATGCTGCCGCTGGCGGTGGCCTCCAGTGGCCTGCTGCAACTGCTGATGATGTGGAGTAACCGGGCCGGGCGTTTCAAGGCGCTGGCCGTCAGCCGCGTGATCCAGTACGGCGGCGCGGCGCTGCTGCAATTGCTGTTTGGCTGGCTGCTGTGGACGGGCACACCAGCGGCGCACGATGGCGCCTGGCTGCTGGCCGCCGGGGCGGTGCTGGCGGCGCTTTTGGCGCTGGCGCCCCTGCTGCGGCCCGCGCCCGTGGGGGGCTGGCGCGCGCTCTGGCCGCCCGCTGGCGGCAACGCTGCCCTGCCAGCGGCCATGCGCCAGCAGGCGCGCGCGCACCGTGATTTTCCGTTGCTCAACACCCCGCATGCTTTCCTGGGCACTTTGCAGGACGCGCTGGCCGTGGCTTTGCTGATGGCCTGCTCGGGCGAGGCGGCGGCGGGCTTCTGGGGCCTGGCGCTGCGCTATCTGAAAGCGCCTGCCACGCTGGTGGGCACGGCGGTGTCGCAGGCGCTGTATCCGCGCTTGACGCAATCCGATGCGCGCGCCGCGCGCCGCGCGGTGCGGCAGGTGATGGCGGTGCTGGGCGTGCTCGGGCTGGCGCTCGGGCTGGCGCTGTACCTGGCCGCCCCAAGCCTGTTTGCCTGGGTGTTTGGCGAGCGCTGGCGCGCCGCGGGCGAGCTGGCTGGCGCCTTGTCGCCGTACATTGCCACGCACTTTGTGGCCGCGCCGCTGGCCGTGGTAACCATGGCCTGGCGCGCGCAACGCTGGGCCTTCAGGCTCGCGCTGGCCGGGCAAGTGGTGTTTCTGGCGGCGCTGGCGTGGGGACTGCTGGGCGATGGTGGCTCGCTGCTGCGCGGCGCGTGGGCGGTGTCGGCAGGCATGACGCTGTATTTTGGCTACTACTTCTGGCGTCTGGCGTTCTGGCCGCTGCCTGCCGGGCAGGCAGGCGCTGCCGCCGCCAGCGCAAAGGACAATGGCCCGCCATGAGCGCTTCTTTCAACCCGGTGTTGCGACTGCGCGCCGCCGTCAACCGCTGGCGTCGGCGCTGCTGGCGCGCGCTTTTTTTCAGGATGCTGTTTGGCGAGCGCGGCACAGGCGACGGGCAACTGCTGCTGGCGCGCGCGCGCATCTCGCCGGCCACGGTGATCGAGCATGAAGAGAATCTGTGGCTGGCCGATGACGTGTTCATCGGCCACTTCAACTACATCGAGGCCAGCGCGGGTGTGCGCATTGGCAGCGGCGCGCAAATCACCAACTTTGTCAGCATCGTCAGTCACAGCACGCACCGCAGCGTGCGCGTGGCGGCGGCGCTTTCGGGCGCGGCTGATCTGGACGGTGCCGAGCGCGCGGGCGACTTGCGCGCGCCCATAGAGATTGGCGCATGCTGCTTCATCGGCCCGCACAGCACGCTGGAAGCGGGCGCGCGGCTTGGGCGCGCGTGCCTGGTGCACTCGCACAGCCGGGTGCGCGGCGTGTTTGGCGATTACGCGGTCATCGCGGGCAACCCGGCGCGGGTAACGGGCGATGTGCGCGAGCAGGACGCGCGCTGGCTGCGCCAGCATCCCCAGTACCGCGACGCCTACAACCGCTGGCTGGCGGGGCTGCCCGCCACCGCCGATGTGGCCGACGCCCGGAAAGACGAAGCGCCATGAAAGGCCACATCGGCATGCTGGGCGACGCCAGCAGCGTGCACGTGCAACGCTGGGCGCTGGAGATGCGCGCGCGCGGCTGGCGCGTGTCGCTGGTGACGGCGCGGCCCGCGCCGCCGCCGCTGGCGCAGGCGGCGGACGGGCAAATCGCGCTGCCAGCGGTGGCGCGCCCGACGGACTGGCTCTGGCGCGTGGGCGCGGCGCGGCGCGCCTTGCTGGCGCTGCGGCCCGATCTGGTGCACGCGCACTACGTCACCTCTTACGGCTATCTGGCCGCGCGCGCCAAAAACGCGCTGCGCTGTCCGCTGGTGCTGAGCGCCTGGGGCAGCGATTTGCTGGTCTCGCCGCGGCGCAGCGCGCTGATTGCCGCACTGACGCGCTGGACACTGGGCCGCGCCGATGTGCTGACCGGCGACTCGGCCAGCCTGCTGGAGGCGGCGCGCACGCTGCGCGCTGGCGTGCGCTGCGAGCTGATCCACTGGGGCGTGGATCTGGCGCGCTTTGCGCCTGTGGCGTGGGCGGGCAAACCCCCGGCCTTCGAGGCCGTGAGCCTGCGCAACTGGGAGCCGAACTACCAGATTCCCGTCATCCTGCGCGCGCTGGCGCTGGCGCGCGCGCTGGCGCCCGCGCGCGACTTGCGCCTGCACCTGCTCGGCGGCGGCTCCCAGGAAGCGGCGCTGCGCGCGCTGGCCGAAGCGCTGGGCTTGCGCGAGGCTGTCACCTTCCACGGGCGGCTGGACGACGCGGGCATGGCAGCAGTGCTGGCGCGCTGCAAGCTCTCTGTCAGCGTGCCGCAAAGCGACGCCACGTCGGTCTCGGTGCTCGAAAGCATGGCTTGCGGCCTGGCGGTCATCGGCTCTGACTTGTCCGCCAACCGCCACTGGCTCGATGCCGCCGCGCTGGTGTCCGCGCTTGACGCGCGCGCCCTGGCCGCCCTGTGGGCCGATCTGGCGCTGCACGAGGACAAGGCACAGTGCCTGGGCCAGCGCAACGCCGGGCGCATCGCGCGCGACGGAGATCGCAAAACGCAAATGGACGCGGCAGACCGGCTGTACGCGCAACTGATTGCCAGCAGCGCCGCCGCCGCCCCGGGGGCTGGCCGATGAGCGCGACGGCCAGCGGCAGCGACAGCAGCGGCGGCGACAGTGGCAGCCGCTGGATGGTCAGTGTCATCGTGCCGTGCCGCAACGAGGCGGCAGCCATCGACGCCTTTTGCGCGTCGGCGCTGGCGCAGGCCCTGCCGCCGCCCTGGCGCATGGAAGTGCTGGTGGCCGATGGCCTGAGCGACGACGGCACGCGCGCCGCGCTGGCCGCCTGGGCCGCGCGCGATGCGCGCCTGCGCGTGATCGACAACCCGCGCCGCATCGTCTCGAGCGCGCTCAACGCCGCGCTGGCGCAAGCGCGCGGCGAGGTGATCGTGCGCATGGACGTGCACACGCAATTTGCGCCGGACTACATTGCCCAGTGCCTGCACGCGCTGGCGCGCACGGGCGCCGACAACGTGGGCGGCCCCTGGGTGGCGCGCGGGCAGGATGCCGCCAGCGGCGCCATTGCGGCGGCTTTCCAGTGCCGCTGGGTGGTGGGCGGCGCCCTCTCGCGCGATCTTGACTACGAAGGCTGGGTGGACACCGTTTACCTGGGCTGCTGGCCCAGGGCGGTGTTCGAGCGCTTTGGCGGCTTTGACGAGCAACTGGCGCGCAACCAGGACGACGAGCACAATCTGCGCATGCGTCTGGGTGGCGCGCGCCTGTGGCAAAGCGGGCGCATCCACTCGGTTTACCAGCCGCGCGATCGCGTGCGCAATTTGTTCATGCAGCAACTGCAATACGGTTATTGGCGTGTGTTCGTCATGCGCAAGCACGGCCAGGTGGGCGCGGCGCGGCAACTGGTGCCGGCGCTGTTTGTGCTGGCGCTGCTGCTGGCGCTGGCCGCCACGCCCTGGACGCGCTGGCCGCTGGCCGCCTTGCTGGGCAGCTACGCGGCGTATTTGACAGGCGCTTGCGTGGCGGCGGCGCGCGCGGCTGGCAACTGGCGCCTGTTGCCGCGCTTGCCGCTGGTGGTGGCCGCGTTCCACACGGGCTACGGGCTGGGCGTCTGGCGCGGGCTTTGTGCCGCCCTGCTGCGCGCGGGCCATGGCGCGGGCACGCAAACACTGACCCGCTGAAAAGCGCCGCGCAGCATCCATACTTCTTCCCATGACTGAAGCAGCGTTTATTCCTTTTGCGCGCCCGGACATCGGCCCGGCTGAAATCGAGGCCGTGGCGCAGGCCATGCGCTCGGGCTGGATCACCACCGGGCCGCAAACCCGGGCGTTCGAGCAGGCGTTTTCCGCCTTCCTGGGCGGCGGCAGCGACGGCGACTTGCAGGCCATCGCCGTCAATTCGGCCACGGCGGGCTTGCATCTGGCGCTGGAGGCGCTGGGCGTCGGGCCAGGCGACGAGGTAATCGCGCCCACACTGACCTTTACCGCCACGGTCGAGGTGGCGCGCTACCTGGGCGCTGACGCCGCGCTGGTGGACGTCGATCCGGTCACGCTGAACATCGACCCCGCGCGCATCGAGGCGGCCATCACCGCGCGCACCAAAGTCATCCTGCCCGTGCACTATGGCGGGCTGGCCTGCGACATGCAGGCCATCGGGGCCATCGCCCAACGCCACGGCTTGCGCGTGGTGGAAGACGCCGCCCACGCGCTGCCAGCCACGCACCAGGGAGCGCCGGTGGGGCGGCTGGACGGCAGCGCCGCCACGGTATTCAGCTTTTACGCCAACAAAACCATGACCACGGGCGAAGGCGGCATGGTCACCACCCGCGACGCGGCAGTGGCCCATCGCCTGCGCGTCATGCGCCTGCACGGCATCAGCCGCGACGCGTTTGACCGCTTCAGCAGCAAAACGCCCGCGTGGTACTACGAAATCGTCGCGCCCGGTTTCAAATACAACATGACCGACGTGGCCGCCGCCATGGGCCGGGTGCAATTGCAGCGCCTGCCGCAAATGCACCAGCGGCGCCAGCAACTGGCGGGCCGCTATTTGCGCGAGCTGGCCGATCTGCCCCTGGTTTTGCCCGCGCCCGCGCCTGCGGGCCAAAGCCATGCCTGGCACCTGTTCGTCATCCGCCTGTCAGAGCGCGCGCGTGTTACGCGCGACGCGGTGATCGCGGCGCTGGCGCAAGCGGGCATTGGCACCAGTGTGCATTACGTTCCGCTGCACCGCCAGCCTTACTGGCGCGACCGCTATCAACTGCGGCCCGAACAATTCCCGCAGGCCGAACAGGCCTACCAGCGCATGCTCAGCATTCCGCTGTTCACGGCCATGAGCGACGATGAGCAAACGCGCGTCATCGCCGCGCTGCGCGCCAGCGTGCGCTGAAATCCGGATTGATTATGACCAGGTTGATTCCATATTGGCTGGCGATGAATACTGTAAAACAGGCGCTCCCAAACCGGGCGACATGGTTGTCCATCGTGAAGATGGCAAAGCTGACATGCAAAATGAAATGCACAGCAGGTATGCTGCTGTCCTTCCTTCTGGGCCATGGAACCGCCATGGCCGATGATGTTCTTGACCTTGATGTGTCGGTAAACAAAAAGACGCATGAAATCATTCTGGGTGTGCAAAACATCAGCAATGAACCTGTTTTCATGGTGAATTCCCTGGCATGGACGGACGCGGAGTTGCGATGCCTGGAAATATTGATGCTGAACTGCAACCAGGAAAGCCTGGCCTTGCCCAACCATGGCTTGGGCGGCGATGCTTCATGGCATGCCATTCCAAGTGGCGTGGCGGTGAAGGTGGCATCCGAAGGCATGAGGCTGTTGAGCGCATCAACCCTGTTTCCGGACGGATATGCGCAAAACCGGGTTCTTGTATCACAGTTCATCAACCCTGAAGACCCCTTGTACAGGGTCGAGCTGAAGAAAGGCGTAAAGTATGTGCGAAAGACAAGTCTTTATTCTCTTCTCAGGGGGCTTGGAAGCGATCTGGAGTTTGACCCGGAACATATGTCGAACCTTTATGTAAAAATCAGGTTTTCCGTGTTTGCGACAGACCGGAATCATATGCATCCACCCGCCAGAAAGATTGAAAAGGAAACGGATTGGATCAAACTGGACCCAAAGGAGTGTTTCATGAATTCTGCCGGGACGGATGTTTTGGATATTCGCCCTCCTGAATTTTCATACCGCCCACTGGCAGCGTGCGAGAGGCAGCGGGAATTTCCCGGATCGCGCAGACAACGGCATTGAAGAGATGCAGCAAACCACCCCCGCATCCAGCAACAGCGCCGCTGCCGCTGCCGCCAAACGCGGCTTTGACGTGGCGCTGTGCCTGCTGGCGCTGCCGCTGGCGCTGCCGCTGGCGCTGCTGATTGCGGCGTGGGTCAAGCTCGACTCGCGCGGCCCGGCGCTGTTTGGCCAAGAGCGTGTGGGGCGGGGCGGGGCGCTGTTTTACATCCACAAATTCAGGACCATGCGCGTGCACGATGGCGCGGGCGCGCAGATCACGGCGGCGGGCGATGCGCGCATCACCCGCGCCGGGCGCTGGCTGCGCGCCAGCAAGCTCGACGAGCTGCCGCAGATCTGGGACGTGCTGCGCGGCAAAATGAGCTGGGTTGGCCCGCGGCCCGAGGTGCCGCGCTACATGGCGCTTTACCCGCCCGAGGCGCGCTCGGCCATTTTGTCCGTGCGCCCCGGCCTGACCGACACGGCGGCCATTGTGTTCCGGCACGAAGAGCAATTGCTGGCCCAATCGGCTGACCCCGAGGCCACCTACGTGCAAACCATCTTGCCCGTCAAGCAGCGCCATTACCTGGATTACGTGGCGCGCCACAGTGTGGCGGGCGACGTGCGGATTTTGTGGCAGACGGCCCGGGCGGTGCTGCTGTGGCGGCAGCGGCCCGGCGCGGATCAGCGATGATGCGCGCGCCGCGTTGGTGTGGCTTGAACAGACTGGAAGATCATGCGTGAGAGGTTTTGGCAAATGCCGCGTGGCAAAAGCTGGTGGCCCGATCTGGCGCTGACCGCGCTGGCGTGGCCGGGCGCGTTCTGGCTGCGCTTCAACTTCGATCTGTACCCGCCCTATGACGCGCTGATGCTCAAGACAGGACCGCTGGCCGTGCTGTGCATGGCGCTGGCGCTGGCGCTGATGCGCGTGCAGCGCCAGTCGTGGCGCTATGTGGGCCTGGCCGATTTGCGGCGGCTGGCCGCGGCGGTGGCGCTGGGCACGCTGCTGACAACGGCGCTGGTGCTCGGCCTGCGGCTGGAGGGATTTCCGCGCTCGGTCTTTTTGATCAGCGGCGTGCTGACACTGGTGTTCCTGGCTGGCGCGCGCGCGGCTTGGCGCACCCTGAGCGAACGCGCGCATGCCCAGGGCTTGCCGCGCGCCGGGCAAAAACGCCTGCTGGTGCTGGGCGCAATGCAAGAGGCCGATCAGGCTTTGCGTACCCTCAAGGGCATGACGGGCTGGTGCGCCGCGGGCGTGGTCTCGCCCAGCGTGGCCGATACCGGGCGCACCTTGCAAGGCCTGCCCGTATGGGGCGGCGTGGAGGCGCTGGCCGAGGTGGCCGCGCGGCAGGTCATCGACACCGTGCTGCTGGCCAGTCCGCCCGGCGCGCCGCTGCGGCGCGAGGCGCTGATGCGCTGGTCTGGATCGGCGCTGAATCTGCTGACACTGCCCGCGCCCGACGAATGGCTGCAAGGCGGCGGTGCCATGCCGCGCCAAGTGCGGCTGGAAGACTTGCTCGGGCGCGCGCCCGTGCAGCTTGACGCGCAGGGGCTGAGCGCGCTTTTTGCGGGCCAGACCGTGCTGGTCACGGGTGCGGGCGGCTCCATTGGCAGCGAGCTGTGCCGCCAAGTGGCGCGCTTTGGCGTGCAGCGGCTGGTGTGCGTGGATCAATCGGAATACGCCACTTACCAGTTGGAGCGGCAGTTGCGCAAACTGCATCCGGCCCTCACATGCAGCTTCTACACCGCCAGCGTGCGCGAACCGCAGCGGCTTGAGGCCATCGCCCGCGCGCACGCGCCCGGCGTGGTGCTGCACGCGGCGGCCTACAAGCACGTGCCGCTGATGGAAGAGGCCAACGCCATCGAGGCGCTGCGCACCAACGTGCTGGGCACCCTGAATGCCGCGCGCGTAGCGGGCCAGGCGGGCGCGGCGCGCTTTGTGCTGATTTCCACCGACAAGGCCGTCAACCCCACCAACGTCATGGGTGCCAGCAAACGCATGGCCGAGCAGGTGGTGCAATCGCTCGCGCAGCAGTACCCGGACACGCGCTTTGTCGCCGTGCGCTTTGGCAACGTGCTTGGCTCCAGCGGATCGGTCGCGCCCCTGTTTGCCGAGCAGGTGGCGCGCGGTGGGCCTGTGACCGTAACGCACCCGGACATCGTGCGCTACTTCATGACCATCCCCGAAGCCGCGCAACTGGTGTTGCAGGCCGGCCTGATGGGGCAATCGGGGCAGGTCTTTGTGCTCGACATGGGCGAGCCGGTCAAAATTGTGGAACTGGCGCAGATGATGATCCGGCTGTCGGGCAAATCCGAGGCCGATGTGCCCATCGTCTTCACCGGCCTGCGCCCCGGCGAAAAACTCTACGAAGAACTGCTGGCCGACAACGAAACCACCGACGCCACGCCGCATCCCAAACTGCGGGTGGCGCGCACGCCAGCGGTTTGCGCGCAACTGGCGCCCATGGCGCAAGCGTGGATAGAGCGCGCGGGCGCCGCGCCCGAGGCCGCGCAGGTGCGCGCCTGGCTCCAGCAAAACGTGCCCGAATACCGCCCGGATCAGGCGCAAATGCCCGCGCGCGCCAGCCAGTCGCCAATCACCTCAAGCCGGATCAACGGGTTATCCAGCGCCAGCAACTGATACTGCGTGCCCAGGGGCAGGGGCAGCAGCTCGGCCCAGCGGTTGGCCACCCAGCCAGCCTCGTCGTAGCGCGCCTGGCCCGCGGCGGGCGCGGTGCGCTCGTGCACCTGGCGCAGCGCCCGGGCCGTCATCTCCAGATCCGGCGGCAGCGCGACGACCCGGTCGTGCTCCAACAGCGTCACATCGGCCACCCACAACCCGTGCCTGAGCCGCCGCCGCGCGTCGATGCGAAACCGCTGATCGCCACGGCACACCACATGAAGCAGGCCCGGCTGCGTTTGTTGCAGCGACTCGATGTGCGCCAGCGTACCCACGCTCTGCATCTGCTCTGGCGGCGCGCCGGGGACAAGCAACTCGCGCCCCGCTGTCAGTGTCACCACGCCAAACGGCGCGCCCGCCTTGTGGCAACGCCCCATCAAATCCAGATAGCGCACCTCGAAAACCCGCAGCGGCAAGCGCCCTTGCGGAAACAAGGTGGCGTTCAGCGGAAAAAGCGGCAGATTCGAAAGCCTCAAGGCAGGAAAAGACGACATTGCAATGGCAAAAAAGAGAAATCGCGCGCGCCATCAACACCAACGCGGCGGCGCGCATGCGTATGATCGCACGCCCGCCCATGACACTGCTGAGCCGGTTGATTCTTTGAAAACCGCGCCATACTGCCAGCGCCCGGTCTCGCCACAACCCGACAACGCCAGCCTTGCCGGACGCACCGCGCCTTGCGCCCCGCGCGGTTTGCCATTCATCCAGACAAGGCCCACGCGCGACGACACCCGAAAGGCATGGCGTGAAATTCTGGCTACCATAACCAGCCCAGCCAAAGCAAACGCTCGCCCAAGCGGCGCTTGACCCATGACATTGCAAATACTTTTCTTTTTACTCCAGGTGCTTGCCACCCTGATCGGCGGCGCGGCGCTGCTGCGTTTTCACATGAACTGGCAAGGCGTTTCGCTGACCGACCCCCTGGGCCGCCTCGTGCTGGCGCTGACCGACTGGCTGGTGCGCCCCTTGCGCATGGCGCTGCCCAAAAGCGCCCGCATCGACACGGCCAGCCTGCTGGCCGCCTGGCTCATCAAACTGGCGCATTACGCGCTGCTCATGCTGCTTGCAGGCCGGGGCAACGCCGTCATACTGCCTGTGCTGGCGCTGCTGGGCGTGGGGCGGCTGGCCGTTTCGGTGGGGATGGCGCTCGTCATTTTTGCGGCCATCCTCTCATGGACGCAAAGCCACTCCATGGCTGCCGATGCGCTGCACCGCCTTGCAGCGCCCATTCTGGCGCCGGTGCGGCGCTTGATCCGGCCCATTGGCGGCGTCGACCTCTCGCCCCTACTGGTCGTGGTGCTGCTGCAAGTGCTCGGCATGGTCTTGGCAAACGCGCAAACGCAACTGGCTGGCCGCTGGCTGCTGGCAGGCGCGGGACTTTAGAAGCCGCCGCCCGCAAAATCTCCAGCGCCGCCAAACGCGCGACTACGCGCAAATTGCCCGCCGCAACGCGCCTGGCAGCCCGCTTTTGATGGCGCGGTGCACGCTATTGCGCGGCATGCACGCGCGCGCATAAACCTCTCGTCGAGCGAAGCGACGCGGCAATCCATCTGACCTTTCATCTGTGCAATACCTTTCCGTTTGCGCCGCTGGTTGAACAGTTGACGGTTTGACGAGCGCACAAAAGTATTTGCGCTGTGCGGAAAAATCCCTCTCCCACTCTGTCTTTCTCTCTCCCTCATGAGTGAGAAAGTGCCCCCGAAGGGGCAAGAGAAGGCGGGCACCCTTCGGCGCAAAGCGCCGCATGTCGGCTGCGTTGCTAGGCGCATGGATTGCCACGGGGCTGCGCCCTCGCAGTGACGGTTAATCAGAGCTTTCTTGGCGCATGGCGTGTCGCCAGTAATGGGGACGTGTTTGTCTTTCGCACTGCACCTGATCGGCTCTGGCACTGTGCCAGTGCATGGCACCGCAGTGGGGCGAGTCGGCCACCTGAATTTGATGGAGCGCGTAGCGCGCCAGCACTTGCGGC
>JAISNB010000061.1 GCA_031276435.1 Burkholderiaceae bacterium
GACGCGGGCGATGCTGTAGAGCAGGCCGGTGCGGTCGCTGGCCGATACGCTGAGCAGCCAGCGCTGTGCCTTGTCGTCGGGCAGCAGGTCGACGCGCGCTGTGATGGGGAAACTTTTGACGCGGCGCGATACGCGGCCCAGGCGCGGCGCGGGCAGGGGGCTGGTGCTGGTGATGGCGGCGGGCAGTTCGGCTTCGACCATGTGGATGAGTTCGCGGTAGTGGTCGGGCAGGGTTTCGGTGACGATCTGGAAGGTGTCGAGCGCGTAGCCGTTGCGCGTGGTGTGGATGCGCGCGTCCAGGATGGAGTAGCCCATGCGATCGAAGGCGCCGCAGATGCGGGCGAAGAGGTCGGGCCTGTCGCGCGTGTAGACAAGCACTTGCAGGCCCTCGCCATGCGGCCAGAAGCGCGCGCGCACCACGGGCGTGTCGGTGGCGGTGGTGGCATTGGCGGCAGCGGCGGCGCTCGCGTCTTTGGCCGCTGCGCGTGACGCTGCTGGCGCGCCGGGCGCGACGCGGCCAGCGAGCAGGCGGGTGTGCCAGGCGATGTCGCTGGAGTCGTGGCGCATGAAGTAGCCAGCATCCAGCGTGTCCCACAGGGGTTTTTCAAGGCCGGCGGGTACGGCATCGAGCACCAGTTGTTCGAGCGCCTTGCGCTTGCGCGCTTCGACCAGTGCGTTGGCGTCGGGTACGCGCCCGCCCAGTACGTGCAGGGTGGCCTTGTACAGGTCTTCAAGCAGTTTGCCTTTCCAGGCGTTCCACACTTTGGGGCTGGTGCCGCGGATGTCGGCCACGGTGAGCAGGTACAGCGCGGTGAGGCGGCGCACGGTGCCCACGCGGCGGGCAAAGGCGCCTACGGCGTCGGGGTCGCAAACATCTTCTTTTTGCGCCACGCGGCTCATGGTCAGGTGCTCGCGCACCAAAAATTCGATGAGTCCGGCGTCGCGCCGGGCTACGCCGTGCTGCTGGCAGAAAAGCCGCGCTTCTTGCGCGCCGAGTTCAGAGTGGTCGCCGCCGCGGCCTTTGGCGATGTCGTGAAACAGTGCAGCCGCGTAGAGTACCCAGGGCTTGTCCCAGCCAGCGGCCAGTTGCGAGCAAAAGGGGTATTCGTGCGCGTGTTCGGGGATGAAGAAGCACCGGATGTTGCGCAGCACCATCAGGATGTGCTGGTCCACGGTGTAGATGTGGAACAGGTCGTGCTGCATTTGCCCGACGATGCCGCGAAAGGGCCACAGGTAGCGCCCGAGCACAGAGGTCTGGTTCATCAGCCGGAAGGCGTGGGTGATGCCGCTGGGCTGCTTGAGGATGCGCATGAACGTGGCGTGGTTGGCCGCGTCGGCGCGAAAGCGGCTGTCCATGAGGGTGCGCACGTTGTAGAGCGCGCGCAGGGTGCGCGCCGAGAGGTTCTTGATGCCCACTTGCTGCTCGAAGACCAGGAAGGTGCGCAAGATGGCGTGCGGGTCTCTCTGGTAGAGGTCGTCGCTGCGGATTTCGAGCATGCCGTTTTTTTCCAGGAACTGCTGGTCGATGCGGCGCGCCGGGCGCACGCCCGCGCGGGCGCTGCGCAGGCGCTCTTCGATGACTTGCAGCAAGATGAGGTTGAGCTGCATGACGGCCTTGGCGCACCAGTAATAGCGTTGCATGAGTTGCTCGCTGGCGCGTTTGACCAGGCGCCCGTCGTCCGAGAAGATGTTGCGGTAGCCAAACGATTCGGCGGCGGCGGTTTGCAGATCGAACACCAACCGGTCTTCGCGCCGCCGGGCAATCAGGTGCAGGCGTGCGCGGATGAGGCCAAGCAGGCGCTCGTTGCGGGCCAGTTGGCGTGCTTCGCGCGCGGTGGACAGGCCGTTTTTGTGCAGGTCAGACCAGGTGGTGCCCAGGCCCGCCGCGCGCGTGATCCACAGGATGATTTGCAGATCGCGCAGGCCGCCGGGCGACTCCTTGCAGTTGGGTTCCAGCGCGTAGGGCGTGTCCTCGAACTTGGCGTGGCGCTGGCGCATTTCCAGCGTTTTGGCAACCATGAATTCCAGCGGATCGAGCTGGGCGATAAAGCGCCGGGCTGCGTCCTGGAACAGCGGGGTCGAGCCGCAGATTTGCCGCGCTTCGACCAGTGCGGTGCGGATGGTGATGTCTGCGGCGGCGGCTTGCAGGCATTCAGAGGTGGTGCGCACGCTGGAGCCAATTTCCAGCCCGGCATCCCAACAACTGGTGATGAAGGCTTCCAGCGCGGCCTTGCGCGCGGCTTCGTCCAGCAGCGGGGGGGCATCGTCGCTGTTGCCGCCATCGGGCAGCAGCACCAGCACGTCGATGTCGGAGTAGGGAAACAGCTCGCCACGGCCAAACCCGCCCACGGCCACCAGCGCGCAGTGTTCGCCCAGGCCAGCGCGGCTGTAGAGCGCGCACAGGATTTCGTCGGTCAACTGCGCCAGGCGCCGCAAGATGGGGTTGATGTTGCGGTTTTTGTGGTTCTGGGCCAGTTCGGCCAACAGCGCCTGTTTGCCGTCGCGGTAGCGCGCGCGCAGCGCCGCCAGGTCTTTGTGCCGCGCGGCTGTGGCCGCGCACGGGGCGGCGACTGCCGCTGCTGCCGCGCCGGGCGGCGGCGTCGGGTTCATGGCGCCGCCAGCGCGGGTTGGGGCTGGCAGCCGGGCGAGAGGGTCAGCACCTCGTAGCCCGTGGGCGTGACCAGTACCGTGTGCTCCCACTGGGCGGACAGGGAGCGGTCGCGCGTGACGATGGTCCAGCCGTCGCCAAGCTCCTTGATGTCGCGCCGGCCCAGGTTGAGCATCGGCTCGATGGTGAAAATCATGCCCGGCGCCAATTCTTCGCCCGTACCGGGTTTGCCGTAGTGCAGCACTTGCGGCTCTTCGTGAAAGGCCTGGCCGATGCCGTGGCCGCAAAACTCGCGCACCACCGACAGGCTGTGGCTTTCGGCAAATTTCTGGATCGCGTGACCAATGTCGCCCAGGCGTGCGCCGGGCTTGACCTGCCCGATGCCCAGCCACATGGATTCAAACGTGAGCTGGCACAGCCTGCGCGCGGCAATGGAGCACTCGCCAATCTCGAACATGCGGCTGGTATCACCGTACCAGCCCTCGGGCGTGATGACCGTGACGTCCACATTGACGATGTCACCCTTTTTCAGCGGTTTTGCGGCGGGAATGCCGTGACAAACCACATGATTGACCGATGTGCAGACATGGCCGGGATAGGGCGGATACCCCGGCGGCTGATAGCCCAGCGTGGCCGAGCGCGTGCCCTGCAAGGCCATTTGCTCGGCGCACAGGCGATCCACTTCAAGCGTGGTGATGCCCGGCTTCATGTGCGCGGCAATGGCGTCCAGCACCTGGGCCGCCAGACGGCAAGCCTTGCGCATGGCTTCAATGCCCGCCGCGTCCTTGATACTGATGCTCATTCGCGGATTATCCCATTGCAAGCGGCTGCCGCGCGCGCTGCCCCTGGATGGCCCCGTCGCTCCATGACGCGAGTAGGTGAACCATGCGCGGCCCTCGCTTCCTCCCCCCTCAGGGGGAATCTCGCTCCCTCTCCCCTTCAAAGGGAGAGGGGGAAGAAACAGCCCCCAAGGCTCCAAAACCCCCGTCATTGCGAGGGGCGTAGCCCCGTGGTAATCCACAGATCGAACGCGCCGCAAACCACCACGCCCCTCTCCCTAACCCTCCCCCCGCGGGGGGAGGGGATATAAAAGTCCCCCTTTTTTGGGAGAGGGATAGGACAAGGCACCATCGGGATGATTTGGCGGCCAGCCAGCCGCAGGGGCGTTGAAGCCGCTCCCCTTATGCCACTTCGCACCACTTGCGCCCAGGGCGCGCAGCCACCATGGACGGGGCCGCCTGCTGCTTGCGGCGGCGCGCTTTGGCTTTACCGGCATGGCGCGCGCCTTCTGCCGCTGCTGCTTGCCACTTGCAAGAAACCCGAAACCCGCGTGTCCACACGGCGGTCGGTATTTTCCCGCGGGGGAGGGTGCGCCTCTAAACAGCCAGGGCCGAATGTGGCTTGCGAATGGGGTGAATCGAGTGACTCTCAAGGCGCATAATGCGCGGCGTGGCAATGTTCATGCCGCGAGGCGGGTTGCACCCCGCGTCCGGTTTGCCCGCCTCGCATTCACCTACTCCCCCACTCATTTCGAGGAAGCCAATCATGAAGCGTGTTTTTCTACTGCTGGCGTTTTGCCTTTCTTGCGGCGCGGCGCTCGCGCAAGAGCCGGTCGCGCCGCCGCAGGTCGATGTGCTCCATACGGATGTGACGGAATATGACATTGACGCCGAAGGCCGGGTAACGGCCACCTACGGCCATGGCGTGCGCATCCTGCACGAGCGCGCGCTGGAAAGCCAGAAAACGCGCAGAATCAACTACAGCCGGAGCATACAGACCGCGGAGATTCTGGAAGCCTATACACAAAAGGCCGATGGCCAGCGCATTGCGCTACCCAAGGACAATTACCAGACCACCACGCGCGGCGGGCACGATAAGGGCAACCCCTTTTTCTCCGATGATGAAAGCATCACCGTTGTCTTTCCCGACGTGAGCGTCGGCGACAGCGTCTATCTGCGTTACCGCATCCGCGACACGGAATCGATTTTCCCGGGCGCGGTTTCCATTCAGGACGGCTTCAGTCCGTTTTCCGCCGTGGAAAGCGCAACGATCACCCTGCGCGCGCCCCAGAGTCTGCCCCTGACGGTGGCCGCGCACCATCTTGAAGAACTTCCCGCGCGCAGTGAAAACGGTGTCGTCACCCGGCAATGGCGTTACCGCAATTCCCAGCCGCGCGACTGGGACGAGCAGCGCGATCAAGGCATCTGGCGCAGCGACGATTCGCCATCGCTTTATGCCAGCACTTTCAAAAGCTATGCCGAAATTGCCCAGGCCTATGCCGCGCGCGCCTTGCCCAAGGCCGAGCCTGACGAGCGTATCCGCGCCCTGGCGGCGCAAATCGTGGGCAAGGAAAAAAGCGCGCGCGAACAGGCGCGGCTGATCTATGAATGGGTTTCCACGCAAATTTCCTACGCAGGCAACTGCATTGGCATTGGCGCGGTCGTACCGCGCGATCTGGCGGTGGTGCTGGAAAACAAAATGGGCGATTGCAAGGACAAGGCCACCTTGCTGCAAGCCCTGCTGGCCGCGCAGGGCATCGCCAGCGAACAGGTGCTGATCAGCGTGGGCAGCAACGGCTACGACCTGCCACAACCGCCGGTCGTCGAGGCGGTCAATCACGCGATGAATTATTTGCCGCAATGGAATCTGTACGTGGACGCCACCACCGAAGACATTCCCTTTGGCCATCTTGCGCCAAGCGTGTATGGCCGACCGGTCATACACGTGGGCGCAACGGAAAATGCCGTGCGCACAATCACGGCGGAGCGCGGAAAACCCCCGCCGATCCAGCTCTTTGCCCACACCACGCTGAAACTGGCCGCCGACGGCAGCGCCAGCGGCAGCGTACGTGCGTCCAGCGACGGAATCGCCGCCGCCGCGTGGCGCGCGATGTTCATGCACATGAAAGCCGAGCAGCGTGACAAGTTCGTCGAAAGACTCTTGCAGCGCGGCGGCAGGCGCGCCAGCGGCACGCTGGAGACCAGCGATCTCGCGCCCGCCCTGCGCCTTTCAGACCATTTCGAGGTCAAGCTGGACTTCCAGGTCGAGAACTTCCTGGACGCCCGTTCTGGCGCGTTCCCGCCCTTTGCGCCCTATGGCGGCGGCATGTTCCGGATGGCCTCCGTGGACGACAAGGATGTCTACACGCGCGATCTGCCCTGCCATGGCGTGAAAGTGCGCGAAGTGTTCGACATCACGCTCGAAGCTGGCGTGCAACTGCTCCATGTGCCGGAGTCCATGACGCTCGATACGCCCTATGTGGCATTTGAAAGCAAGGTGCAGCAAAACAAAGAAGGCTTGCACATCGAACGCAGCCTGTACGACAAGACGCCTTCGGGCATCTGCAAGGCCGCCTATTACAACGCCTGGCAGAAAGACGCCGCCCTTGTCGCCGAAAACCTGCGGCAACAGGTGCTCTACAAACGCGCGCCTTGAGGGAGAGACT
>JAISNB010000064.1 GCA_031276435.1 Burkholderiaceae bacterium
AAATATGAAAAAACAGAGATTGTTTTTAAATATCTGGACGTAATTATCAACGATGTCGTGTAAAGCATCAACGGAAAAAACCAGATTATCCACGGAAGATCAACAACAATCATCTGGAATCTGTTGAGATTGAAATCACTACCGGAAATATAATGGTTAAAAAACAACCCGCATGCACCCAGAAAAAACATTGCCATGCAAAACGCAGGTACATGAAACCCCCTGTTCTTGAAAATGATATTTATTATTCTGGTGATTGCTTCAAAAATGAACAGAACAAGAACAGAAATGCCCATGAAAATCATGGTTTCTTTTACTGCCATTCCGACTTGGTTGCTGCACATTTTATGGTCACATGGATTGGGTTGATTACTAACTTTTGCCCAGATAAGTAGCGGGGAACATCATTTGAATCTATTGCTTGCGCACAGTATACAACGCTCCAGCACATTGCGACCCGGCAGCAGGCCGGGTTGGACAGGTTCAATTTCATTTATCACCTTGCCCACTGCTGTCACCATACAGGTTTCCACCATGGTACAGGTTTTGGTTTTATGCGTTCAAAATCAAACCCTGTCAATATTGTGGTTTTCAATAATATATCGTTAACAGATAATGTATAGTCATCATTGTCGTTCCAAGTAATTTCTCCTTGCGCCAGGTTTTTTGAATCAAATTCTATGAAATGAATTTCCTCGCCCTGGAGATCAGGGTTTCCAGCAATGAATTTCTGAAAATTCTGGTTGATGGTTTCCGTGTTCTCGAACAATGTGACAGCCCATTTTTCCCTTTCACGAACAAATTCATCTTCAGCGATATGAATGAAAACTGGTTTATTATTTATCTCGATATATAATCCATAATTATCGAATTCGGCATAACGGGCAGATGGCCCCATTTTTCCGTAAACTATGGGATCCTCAGCTTCAACAGGTTCTTTGCTCTTCTGGATCCCGTAGCATATTGCGAAGTCGCGAATCGAAAAAATCAAAAACAACGTTCCTATCGGCTCTCTAAAATAAAATGACACAATCGCCAGAACAGCCCAGAAGATCGCAAAAAAGAGATATTTTTTCATTATCAATCTGAACAGGGGCGATCATCAAGAATATTTCTTGTGGTTACGCCGCCCGGGAAAGATCGGGATGGCACGCCATCAAGAGTTGTATCATTTCGGTCGCATCCCTGCTGAGATAAAAGCGCACCATTTTTTCGTTGAATTCCTGCGCCTTTGCGGCCGGTATGCTGATGGCGTCGATTCCGGCGGACATCAAGATGCCGTTCATCATGAACCGCGCGGTTCGCTTGTTGCCGTCGAAGAAAAACTGTTGCAAGGCGCCAAACAGGAAAAAGGCCGCGCCTCGCTCAAACGGGCCTGGCACTTGATCGCGCAGACTCCGGGTTCCCTGCGTGAATCGCTGGCAAAGCTCTGGCGCGCCCGGTGCCGTTGGCAGGGGGGTATAGCGGCCATGTTCTCCCAGGCCCACATCCGGGGTGTAGTTGGTTTCAGCGCCTTCTCCCCGGAAGTGCCCCCATTCCAGCGCCTCATCGCGGGCCACGATGCCATGCAACCGGCAAAACGTTGTTTTGTCGAGGGAAAATTGCCCCTTTTTCACCAGGGCCAGCAGGAGTCTGGAACTTTCCGCGAGGTTGAGGATTTGTTGTTGGTCGGTGATTTTGCGACCGCCCACGGTGACGCCATCCAGAAGGGTTTTGACTTCTGGAAAAGTGAAGGGGTTTCCTTCCAGCATGCTGGCATCCCAGACGAATTCCGGCAGCATGCGCTGGAAGCGAAAGCACGCCCGTTCCACGGAATGTGTCGGCACATCCACGGGGACAGCAGCGCGATTCCAGCAAAAGCCCAGTTCGGTAAAAAGGTTCATGAAAGATTTCCAGTCTCACTGCTCCGGCCCGGAGCGCAAGCAGGCAGCGTGCGGCTGGACAGTATATCAACGCCAACCCGGGCACAATGCAAGCGGATGGCAAGGCAGGGGGCGGGTGCGGACGACAGCCAAGCGCCAGCCGTTTGTGGCGCGGTTTTGAAGGGTGAGGGACAATAGCGGCTTTGCGCGCGTTGTGTTGGCGCTGCGGCGCGCTGCGGCTGATCCGCGCGCGGGTCTGTTTTTTGGGCGCAGCGCTTTTTATTGTTTGAGTTGGTGTGATGATTTACCCGCAAGTGTTCGATGTGATTGTGGTGGGTGGCGGCCATGCGGGCGCCGAGGCCGCGCTGGCTGCCGCGCGCATGGGGTGCCAGACTTTGCTGCTGACGCACAATCTGGAGACGCTGGGGCAGCTCAGTTGCAACCCCAGCATTGGCGGCATTGGCAAGGGGCATTTGGTCAAAGAGGTGGACGCGCTGGGCGGGGCCATGGCGCTGGCCGCGGACGAGTCGGGAATCCAGTTCAGGACGCTCAACAGCAGCAAGGGGCCAGCGGTACGGGCCACGCGCGCGCAGGTGGACCGGGTTTTGTACAAGGCGGCCATGCGGCGCAGGCTGGAAAACCAGCCCGCTCTGTGCCTGTTCCAGCAGGCGGTGGACGATTTGCTGCTGGCGCAAGGGGAGGGCGGCGGCGATTGCGTGGCAGGTGTTGTGACGCAGGTGGGGATCACATTCCGCGCGCGCGCGGTGGTGCTGACGGCGGGTACGTTTCTGGATGGCAAGATTCATGTGGGGCTGGCGCACCATGCGGGCGGGCGGGCGGGTGATCCGCCCGCGGTGGCGCTGGCGGCGCGTTTGCGCGCGCTGGATTTGCCGCAGGGCCGCTTGAAGACGGGCACGCCGCCGCGCATTGACGGGCGCAGCATTGATTTTTCAAAATGCGAGGAGCAGCCGGGCGACGGCATGCCCGGCGGTATGAATCCGCAAGCGCCGCCGCCGGTGTTCAGCTTCATGGGATGGGCGGGCATGCACCCGCGGCAGGTGCCGTGCTGGGTGACGCACACCAACGCGCGCACGCATGAAATCATTCGCAGCGGGTTTGACCGCAGCCCGATGTTCACAGGCAAGATCGACGGCATTGGCCCGCGCTATTGCCCCAGCGTGGAAGACAAGATCAACCGCTTTGCCGACAAGGCGAGTCACCAGATTTTCCTGGAGCCTGAAGGGCTGGACACGCACGAGTTTTACCCCAACGGCATCAGCACAAGCTTGCCCTTTGATGTGCAGTTGGCGCTGGTGCGCAGCCTGCCGGGGCTGGAGCGGGCGCATATTTTGCGGCCCGGCTACGCGATCGAGTACGACTACTACGACCCGCGCGCGCTCAAAAGCAATTTTGAGACGCGGCAGATTCAGGGGCTGTTTTTTGCAGGGCAGATCAATGGCACCACGGGGTATGAAGAGGCCGCCGCGCAAGGCTTGTTTGCGGGCGTCAATGCTGCCTTGCGATGCAGGCAGATAAAGGGCGAGGACAACGACTTTGGCGGCGCCTGGACGCCGCGGCGCGACCAGGCCTATCTGGGCGTACTGGTGGACGACTTGATGACCCGGGGCGTCACGGAGCCGTACCGCATGTTCACCAGCCGGGCGGAGTTCAGGCTGCAACTGCGCGAGGACAACGCCGACATGCGCCTGACCGAGGTGGGCCGCAAGCTGGGTTTGGTGGACGACGCGCGGTGGGCGTCTTTTTGCCGCAAGCGCGATGCTGTTTCACGTGAAACAGAGCGGCTCAAGAGCACCTGGGTCAACCCGGCCAATTTGCCAGCAGAAGAGGCCGAGCGCGTGCTGGGCAAGGCCATCGATCACGAATACAACCTGTTCGATTTGCTGCGCAGGCCCAATGTGCGGCACGCTGAATTGATGCGCATGGCAGGTGGCCGCTTTGCCGCGCCAGGCGATGAGGCGGCCAGCGCCGCCGCCGCCGTGGTGGAGCAGGTGGAAATCGCGGCCAAGTACGCGGGCTACATCGACCGCCAGAGGGGCGAGGTGGAGCGCGCCGCGCATTACGAAAACCTGCGCCTGCCGCCCGATCTGGACTACACGCAGGTAGCGGCGCTGTCGATCGAAGTGCGGCAAAAGCTGCAAAAGCACAGGCCAGAGACGCTGGGCCAGGCATCGCGCATTTCAGGGGTGACACCTGCGGCCATTTCGCTGCTGCTGGTGCATTTGCGCAAGGGCGGCCTGGGCGGCGGCTTTGCGGGCAAACAAGCCACCGGGGCCGCGCCATGACTGACGCTGCCGCCACCTTGCGCGAAGCGGCTTTGGCCCGGCAACTGGAGGCCGGTTGCGCAGCCCTGGCCCTGGCGCTGGAGGCGCGCCAGCAAAAGCAGTTGCTGGATTTTCTGGCCCTGCTTGGGCAGTGGAACCAGGTCTACAACCTGACGGCGGTGCGCGATCCGGCAGGGATGCTGACGCACCATGTGCTCGACAGCCTGTCCGCGCTCGCGCCGCTCCAGCGCCAGTTGCAGGCCATGGCGCGGCAAGGCGATGGCGACAGCGGCACGGCGGCGGGCCAGCGCCGCCGCTTGCTGGACGTGGGGTCGGGCGGCGGCCTGCCGGGCGTGGTGTTTGCCATTGGCTGCCCCGATCTGGATGTGACCTGCGTTGACGCCGTTGCCAAGAAAGCGGCCTTTGTCCAGCAAGTGGCGGCCACACTGCGGCTGCCCAATTTGCGCGGCGTGCACGCAAGAGTGGAAAAGCTGGCGGGGCAAGTGCCGCCGTTTGACGTCATCAGCAGCCGGGCCTTTGCTGCTTTGCCCGATTTTGTGAACGGCTCGGCCAGCGTGCTGGCCGAGCGCGGTGTGTGGCTGGCGATGAAGGGCAAACCGCCCGACGACGAAATGGCCGCACTGCCGCCTGGGCGGGCGGAAGTGTTTCACGTGGAACAGTTGCGGGTGCCGGGGCTGGACGCGCGGCGCTGCATTGTCTGGATGCGCCCCGCGGGCGCGGGCGTGTAAACTTGCGGGCTGGATCACTTTCACAGAATAGACGCGCAAACCATGTCGGGCATTTCTGATTACGGCGCTTTTGTTGCCGCCATCTTGCTGCTGCTGGTCATTCCGGGGCCGTGCAATCTGGCCATGCTGTCGGCCACGGCGCAAGGCGGGTTGCGCGGCGGGCTGGCATCCACGCTGGGCATCATGGCGGGCGACCAGGTGCTGTTGTGGTGCGCCGTGGCCGGACTGGCGGCGCTGCTCAAGGCCCATCCGGCCACGTTTGCCGCCGTGCAATGGGCGGGCGCGCTCTATCTGGCTTTCCTGGGCTTGCGCCTGCTGCTTGCCAGGCCGGGGCACAGCCCGGCGCTCAAGCTGCGGCCACGCCATTTTCTGCGCCAATCGTTTTTGATTACCTTGCTCAATCCCAAGGCGATTGTGTTTTACATGGCTTTTTTCCCGCTGTTCGTCAAGGCCGGGCAAGCGCCGGAGTGGCTGACTTTTGGTGCCATGGCGCTGACCATCGCGCTGCTGACACTGGCCTATGGCACGGCGGTTTGCCTGTTGACGCACCACCTGGCCGCGCGCGTGCGCGCCCATCCGCGTGTGGCGGGCGCGTTGCAGAAGCTGGCCGGTTTGGCGCTGCTCGGGTTTGGCGCCCGGGCGGTCATCAGGACGGGTTCAATGTCTTTCTGGAGTCGCGCAAGTGTTTTGCTGTGACGCGCGGCTTCAAACGGGCAACGGGCGGTTTTTGGGCAATTAAGGAAAGAGCGGCATCCGCATGGCACAGATTTTTTGCATTGCCAACCAGAAGGGCGGGGTGGGCAAGACCACCACGACGGTCAATCTGGCGGCAGGACTGGCGCGCATTGGCAAGCGCGTGCTCATGGTCGATCTGGATCCACAGGGCAACGCGACCATGGGGTCGGGCGTGGACAAGCGGGCGCTGGCGCAAACGGTGTACGACGTGCTGCTGGAATCGGCCACAGTGTCAGAGGCCGTGGTGTGGCCCGAAAAATTGCAGGAAGCCGGTTGCGGCTACGCCGTGCTTGGTGCCAACCGCGATCTGGCGGGCGCCGAGGTGGAACTGGTGGCCGAAGAGCGCCGCGAGCGCCGCTTGAGCGGCGCGCTGGCGCAGGTGGCCCATGACTACGACTTCGTGCTCATCGACTGCCCGCCCGCGCTGTCCATGCTGACGCTCAACGGCCTGTGCGCGGCGCATGGCGTCATCGTGCCCATGCAGTGCGAATACTTCGCGCTGGAAGGGCTGAGCGATCTGGTCAACACCATCAAGCAGGTGCACGCCAACCTCAACCGCGACCTCAAACTGATCGGCCTGCTGCGCGTCATGTTCGACGCGCGCATCACCTTGCAGCAGCAAGTGAGCGACCAGCTCAAGGCGCATTTTGGCGCCAAGGTGTTCGACACCGTCATCCCGCGCAACGTGCGCCTGGCCGAAGCGCCCAGCTACGGCCTGCCGGGCGTGGTCTTTGACGCATCGGCGCGCGGCAGCCAGGCCTTCGTGGCCTTTGCGCAGGAAATGGCCGATCGCGGCCTGGACGCTTGAAACCATCATGAAAATTGAATCCATTGCTATTGAAACAGGAGCAAAGCGGCATGTTTGAGGCCACCGCATTGCCCGGCGACATCCGCCCCGCCAGCGTGCTGGTGCTGCCCGGCTGGCAGGGCAGCGGCCCCGCGCACTGGCAAAGCCGCTGGCAGGTGCGGCATGGCTACACGCGCGTGGAACAAAGCGACTGGCAGCGCCCGCTGCGCGGCGACTGGAGCGCGCGGCTGGAAGACGCGGTACTGGCCCGCGGCGACGCCGACGACGGCGGCGGCCCCATACTGCTGGCGGCGCACAGCCTGGGCTGCATTCTGGCGGCCTGGTGGGCGGCGCACTCGCGCAACGCGGCGCGCGTGCGCGCGGCCTTGCTGGTTGCCCCGCCGGACATCGAGCGCGCCGACCTGTGCCAGCAAATTCCCGGCTGGCAACCCGTGGCGCGCCAGAGGCTGCCCTTTGCCGCCACAGTGGTCGCCAGCAGCAACGACCCGCTGTGCGACATCGCGGTGGCCGCGCGCCTGGCCCACGACTGGGGCGCCAACTGGTTCAACGCGGGCGCGTGCGGCCACATCAACGCTGAATCCGGCCTGGGCGACTGGCCGCAAGGACACCAATTGCTGTGCGCCATCGCGCGGCAAAACCCGCCGCCCGATCCAGCATGAATTTTTGAAGGAGCACACAAAGCATGGCAAGCAAAAAACCCAAGGGACTGGGCCGCGGCCTGGAAGCACTGCTTGGCCCCAAAGCCAGCGCAAACCTGGGCGAGGGCGCCCCCGCCGGCGCGGCGCCCACCGAACTGGCTGGCACGCCCATGCTGCTGGCGCTGCAAGCCCTGTGCCCCGGGCCATACCAGCCGCGCACACGCATGGACGAAGGCGCGCTGTACGAACTGGCCGAAAGCATCAAAAGCCAGGGCATCATGCAACCGATCCTGGTGCGCCGCCTGTCCCGGCCCGCGGCGCCCAAAGCCGCGCGGTCAGGCGGCGGCGAGCCGGACGCCGACGCGCCTGAAAAAACAGTGGCGGCCAGCTACGAAATCATCGCGGGCGAGCGGCGCTACCGCGCGGCGCGCCTGGCGGGCCTGAGCGAAGTGCCGGTGTTGGTGCGCGAAGTGGCCGACGAGGACGCCGCCGCCATGGCGCTGATCGAAAACATCCAGCGCGAAAACCTCAACCCGCTGGAAGAAGCGCAAGGCATCCGGCGCCTGATCACCGACTTTGGCCTGACCCACGAACAAGCCGCCCAGGCCGTGGGCAAAAGCCGCAGCGCGGCCAGCAACCTGCTGCGCCTGCTGAACCTGGCCGAGCCGGTGCAAACCATGCTGCTGGCTGGCGACATGGACATGGGACACGCACGCGCGCTGCTGGCGCTGGACGGCGCGGCACAAATCACCGCGGCCAACCAGGTGGCCGCGCGCAAACTGTCGGTGCGCGAAGCCGAGCGCCTGGTCAAGAAACTCGCGGCTGAATTCAACCTCACCGCGCCGCGCAAAACCGCGCGCGCGGCCAGCAAATCGGGCGACATCCGCCGCGTGGAAGAAGAACTGTCTGACCTGCTGACCGCGCAAGTGCAAGTGCGCGTCAAGAAAACCGGCCACGGCGGCCAGGCTGGCGAACTGGTCATCCAGTTTGGCTCGCTCGATGCGCTCAACGGGCTGATCGAACGCCTGCGCGGCGCGCCATAGCTTTGGTTGGTGGGCGTGGCGCGGTCGCCCGCGGCGCTTTGGTGTTTTTTTACCCTCGCCCCCTTGTAGAGAGGGCGCGTGGATTGCCGCGTCGCTGCGCTCCTCATGACAGAGAGCATTCGCGCCACTCTGACTGTTGCAAAACGCAAAAAACGCTGCTAGCATGGCATGCGTGTCTTGGCCCCGCGCCGACGCCACTCATGCCCCTCCGCTGCCCGCCGCTCAACACAGCGCAGCGCACACAGAGGACGCATGAGGAAGTGGCAAGAGGCCCAAGGCGCATCCACCGGGAACCTGTTTGCGATCTTGTTCCAGTCGTCCGGGCAGAGGGCAGGTGTTCTCTTTCCGGCCCTGGTTGGTAGCGGTGTTGCAAAGCCAGCCTTGCTCTCGGGAAGGCAACGCGGTTGCGCAATGCCAGAAGGCAGCAAGCAGGTTCTTTATCTTGATAGCTCTCTGTTGACAGGAGTCAGTTCCCATGCTAAAAAGCAACGCATCAGAAATAAATTCCGGAATCTCTGGACTTTATTCTTCAACCGCTGGTATAATCGCCAATCGCCAATCGCCAATCGCCAATCGCCAATCGCCAATCGCCAATCGCCAATCGCCAATCGCCAATCGCCACCGCGCCGCATTGCGCCATTCGTATTTTGCTGGCCTGACTTTCTAAAGCCCGCGGTTTCTCGCTTTTCTTCAAGCGCTCAATTTTTCAGAAAACAACTGGCGCTCAAAACCCTTGCTGGTTTTTGCTTGCTTGCCGCCGCGTCCGCGCCTGCTCTGGCGCAAGTGGTTCCAACGATTTCTTGTACCACAGACCCCATCATTTTCAATACAGGCATTGATGGTTCAGGCAGTGGACGTTTGCCGCATGATGCTCCGGATGCAAACTGGAAATATTATTCTGAACCTGGCACGGCCCGGCATAACCAAAATCCAGAACCCTTGACTTTGAATTGGTCTCCAGTCAGGGTTTATAATACACCAATCAACCAGTCTCCCCCGACGGCTGCAAATGCGCAATGGGCGGGCGATGGTTCATCTGGAATATATGGAACATTCTGGTTCCTCTACGAGTTTGAACTGGATTCGTCTGTTGTTGATCCCAGCATCTTCAACTTGTCCATTAACTTGAATGTAGACCTCGACAGTGTTCACATCTTCGTTAATGGAGAGGATAATACATCAATTTCAGGTGCCAATCTTGTGACCGAAGGCAGATGGGATTCAAGTCCAGCATACGTAATATTGAATAAAGGCTGGAAATCCGGGAAGAACAGAATTATTTTTGTGGCACGCAATGTCACTGGTGGTGCCGGATTGTTGATTCAGCCCACCGGCGCGCCGCTTTGCGCCGGTAAATTTTCTGTTACCAAAACCGCCAGCCAAAGCAGTCCGGATGCCGTGCGTTACGCAATTACGCTGAGCAACGAGGGTTCTGTTCCTGTCACGGGTGTTACTGTAAATGACCCTTTGCCTACGGGGTTGAGTGGCAGCAATTGGACTTGCGCGGCACCGGCGGGCAGCACCGCAAGTTGTCCCGTCAGCAGCGGAACCACGCTGGCCCAAAGCGGCATTACATTGCCCGCACATGCCAGTCTGGTTTATACGGTCAACGCGACCGTGGATGCTGCAAGCGCTGCAAGCACTCGGACCAATACGGCGCAGGCTGATGCTGTCAACGGCGCTTTTTGCTGGGATGGCACTGCCGCGTCTGTGCCGCCCTGCAAGGCAAGCAGCAGTATTTTTGCAGGTACGGGCTACTTGCGCATCGACAAGACGGTGAAGGGCACTGGCCCATTTGCATCTGGCAGTACCGTCAGTTACGACATTGTGTTGAGCAATGCGGGTTCCACTGCTTTGAGCGGCGTGAGCGTGGATGACGCTTTGCCCACGGAGTTGATCAATGGAGCGTGGACTTGCCAGCCCGCCGCGCTTTGCCCCAACGTCAGTGGCGCTTCCATGCCGTTGGTCGAGGGTGGCATTACCCTGCCCGCGCATGCCAGTGTGACTTATACGGTGACGGCTACGGTGGATGCGGTAACGGCCTCGAGTACGCTGAGCAATCTGGAAGCGCAGGCCAGTGCCGCCGCTGGCACGGCTTGCTGGAGCGGCACGACCACATCGGCGCTGCCTTGCAAAGCCAGCGCCAGTCTTTTGCTGGTGCCGCTGGCGGCCAGTGCCGTCCCGACGCTTGACCGCTGGGCTTATGGGTTGGTGGGGCTGGGTGTGCTGGCAATGGCTGGGGTTGCGGCAAGGCGCAGAAGGGTGGCGCGGTAAGACGCGCCTTCTGGATTGCCACGGGGCCAAGGCCCCTCGCAATGACAAGGAAAAGAGACGCGCTCGCCATGACGGCGCGGCGCGGTTCAAAAGCCACTTTTCCCGGAGTGGCTTTTTTTGTGGCCTCTTTTTATGGCTGTTGCTTTGTGGGGAAACTCCCCCTCACCCGGCGCTTTGCGCCACCTTCTGCCCAAGGGGCGAGGGCAAGAGGGGCAATTTCTTTACCTCTTGTCATTGCGAGGGGCGAAGCAACGCGGCAATCCATGCAGGCAAGCCGAGATGCTTCACAACCACCGGAAACGCCAAGGCGCAGCAGCAGGGCTGCGCGGGCCGCCCTGGCCCATGCCGCGCCAGTAGAATGGCGCTTTTAACCGCCCTGCCGCCCATGTCCGCCTGGCTGTTGCCGGATCACATTGCCGACGTTCTGCCCTCCGAAGCCCGGCACATCGAGGAGTTGCGACGCCAGCTGCTGGACACCGCCCGCACCTACGGCTACGAGCTGGTCATCCCCCCGCTGATCGAATACCT
Organism: Burkholderiaceae bacterium; assembly: GCA_031276435.1. Taxonomy (GTDB): domain Bacteria; phylum Pseudomonadota; class Gammaproteobacteria; order Burkholderiales; family Burkholderiaceae_C; genus Ottowia. The sequence continues at coordinate 10,920 of JAISNB010000064.1, forward strand.
GGAATCGCTGCTCACCGGCGCTGGCGAGGCCATGGATTTGCAAACCTTCAAACTGGTCGACCAGATTTCCGGGCGCTCCCTGGGGCTGCGCGCCGACACCACGCCGCAGGCAGCGCGCATTGACGCGCACCTGCTCGGGCGACAATCGGTCACGCGGCTGGCGTATTGCGGCCCCACGCTAAGAACCCGGCCCGAGCGCGCGCACGACACGCGCGAGCCGCTCCAGTTTGGCGCGGAGATTTTTGGTCATGCCGGGCGCGAGGCCGATCTGGAGGCGCTGAGCCTGGCCCTTGATTGCCTGCAAGGCGCGGGCGTGCAGCAGTTGCTGCTGGACATGGGCGACGCGCGCATCATCCGCGCCCTGCTGGCTGGCGTGCCGGTGGACGCCCAGCGCCTGGGCGACGTGCACGCCGCGCTGGTGGCCAAGGACGCTGGCGCCTTGCGCCAGTTCACGCGGGATTTCCCGGTCGCCTCGCGCGACGGCCTGGCGGCGCTGGTGCGGCTTTATGGCGGCCCCGAAGTGCTGGACGAAGCTGAAAAATGCCTGCCCGGCGCGTCCCTGCTGCGTGCGGCGCTGGCCGATCTGCGCTGGTTTGCCGCCAGCGTGCCCGGCGTGTCCGTGCGCTTCGATCTGGCCGACCTGCGCGGCTTTTCGTACTACAGCGGCGTGCGCTTTGGCATTTACGCGGCGGGCGCGCTCGACGCGCTGGCGCGCGGCGGGCGCTACGACGGCGTGGGCGCCGTGTTCGGGCACCAGATGGAGCGCGACCGGCCCGCCGTGGGCTTCAGCCTGGACATCAAGCGCCTGGTGCGCGCGGTCAAACCGCTGCCGCCGCGCGCGGCCATCCGCGCGCCGTGGTCGGGCGCCGCCGACGCCTCTGGCCTGCGCGAAGCGGTGCGCCGCTTGCGCGCCAGCGGCGAAACCGTGGTCTGCATGCTGCCCGGCGCGGGCAGCGAAATCGACGAATTCCATTGCGACCGCGAACTGCTCTGCCAGGCGGGACAATGGGTGCTTCGCCCGTGCGGCCAATGAGCGGGCGCGCACAAAAAGCCGCTCGGCGGTGCCATCCACTTTCTTTCTTGCAACAAACACCGATCAAATGAACACAGGCAATGGACGCAACGTGGTCGTCGTGGGCACCCAGTGGGGCGACGAAGGCAAAGGCAAACTGGTCGACTGGCTGACCGAAAGCGCGCACGGCGTGGTGCGTTTCCAGGGCGGGCACAACGCGGGCCACACGCTGGTCATCAACGGCCAGAAAACGGCACTGCACCTCATTCCCAGCGGCATCATGCGCCCGGGCGTGACCTGCTACATCGGCAACGGCGTGGTGCTCTCGTGCGCCAAGCTGCTCGAAGAGGCCGAAGGGCTTGAGCGTGCGGGCGTGCGGGTGCGCGAGCGTTTGCGCATCAGCCAGGCGTGCCCGCTGATCCTGCCGGTTCACGCGGTGCTCGACCTGGCCCGCGAAGCCAGGCGCGGCGCGCAGGACGGCCAGAAAATCGGTACCACGGGCCGCGGCATTGGCCCGGCCTACGAGGACAAGGTGGCGCGCCGCGCGCTGCGCGTGCAAGACCTCAGGCACCCCGAGCGTTTTGCCACTAAGCTGCGCGAGTTGCTGGCGCTGCACAACCAGACGCTGCTGGGCTTTCTGGAGGCGGCCCGAATCGATTTTGGCGACGCGCTGGCGCCGTACCTGAAAAACGGCGCAGTCCAGTTCGAGCCGGTCTATGAAGAGGCCATGCGCCACGCCAGGGCCATTGAACCGATGATGGCCGACGTCTCGCGCGAGCTGAATGAAGCCAGCCGCGGCGGCGCCAACCTGCTGTTCGAGGGCGCGCAAGGCACCTTGCTCGACGTGGATCACGGCACCTACCCGTTCGTTACATCCAGCAACTGCGTGGCGGGCAACGCCGCCGCAGGCGCGGGCGTGGGGCCGGGCGCGCTGCACTACATTCTGGGCATCGCCAAGGCCTACTGCACGCGCGTGGGCGGCGGGCCGTTTCCCACCGAACTCGCATGGGAAACACCAGGCACACCCGGCTACCACATGAGTACCGTGGGCGCTGAAAAAGGCGTGACCACCGGGCGCAGCCGCCGCTGCGGCTGGTTCGACGCGGCGCTGCTCAAGCGCAGCGCGCAGGTCAACGGCCTGTCGGGTTTGTGCATCACTAAGCTCGACGTGCTCGACGGCCTGCCAACCCTGCAACTGGGCATCGGCTACGAACTCGATGGCGCGCGCATCGACATCCTGCCGCTGGACGCCGACGACATCGCGCGCTGCAAACCCGTCTATGAAACCCTGGACGGCTGGAGCCAGAGCACCGTGGGCGTCACGCGCTACGAACAATTGCCCGGCAACGCGCAGCGCTATTTGCAGCGCGTCGAGCAACTCACGGGCGTGCCGATCCACATTGTTTCCACCAGTCCGGACCGCGAGCACACCATCACCGTGCGCCATCCGTTCCTGGCCGATTGAGGCGCGCGGGGCAAACGGCGGCCCGCCGCGAGCGGAATCATCTGAGGAGCAAAACATGTTGACAGAGGACGGAAAACACCTGTACGTGAGCTACGACGAGTACCACAAACTCATCGAAAAGCTGGCCATCAAGATTTACCAGTCGGGCTGGAAATTCGACACCATCCTGTGCCTGGCGCGCGGCGGCATGCGGCCCGGCGACATTCTGAGCCGCATTTTCGGCACGCCGCTGGCCATCATGTCCACCAGTTCCTACCGCGCCGAAGCCGGTACGCAGCAAGGCCACCTGGACATTGCGCACTACATCACCACGCCACGCGGGCAAATCGCCGGCAAGGTGCTGCTGGTGGACGATCTGGCCGACACCGGCCACACCCTGGCCGCCGTGATCGACCGGCTGCGCAACAACTACCAGCCAATCACCGAACTGCGCTCGGCCGTCATCTGGACCAAGGGCAGTTCGGCCTTTACCGCCGATTACTCGGTCGAGCTGCTGCCCACCGACCCGTGGATTCATCAGCCGTTCGAGGGCTACGACACCTTGCCGCCCGAAAAACTGCTGGCCAGGTGGCAAATCTGAGCCTTGGCCGCGCGCCCGCCTGCGCGCGCTTCAGGGCAAAACTGAACAAGTCATTGCGCATATGCGCAATAGCGACTGTTATCATGCCGCGATGGACCACCTTAGCACCCGGCTCATCCATCACCCCTACATCCCGCCAGCGGATTTTGCCGCGCCGCAACCGGCGGTGCACAAGGCATCTACCGTCTTTTTCCCCAACGTGGCGGCCATGCGCAGCCGCGACTGGAAAGACAAAAGCGCCTACACCTACGGCCTGCACGGCACGCCCACCACCTTCATGCTTGAAGAGCGCATCGCCACGCTCGAAGGCGCGGCGCAATGCCTGCTGGTGCCAAGCGGCCTGGCCGCCATCGCCACCGTGGGACTGGCGCTGCTGAAAACCGGCGACGAAGTGCTGGTGCCCGACAACGCCTATGGCCCCAACAAAACCTTTACCGAAGGCGAACTGCGCCACTTTGGCATCACCCACCAGTACTACGACCCCATGGACGTGGCCGATCTGGCCGCGCGCATCGGCCCCGCCACGCGGCTGGTGTGGCTGGAAGCGGCTGGCTCCGTCACGCTGGAATTTCCTGACCTGCTCGCCCAGGTGCGCCTGTGCCACGAAAAAGGCGTGACCTGCGCGCTGGACAACACCTGGGGCGCGGGCCTAGCCTTCAAACCCTTCGATCTGGACGGGCAGGGCCTGGCGGTGGACATCTCGGCGCACGCGCTCACCAAATACCCGAGCGGCGGCGGCGATGTGCTCATGGGCAGCATCACCACCCGCAACGCGGCGCTGCACCTCAAACTCAAGCTGTGCCACATGCGCCTGGGACTGGGCGTGAGCGGCAACGACGCCGAGGCCATCCTGCGTGGCCTGCCGAGCATCGGCCTGCGCTACGCCGCCAGCGACCGCGCCGCGCGCCAGTTGGCCGCATGGGCCGCGCAGCAGCCCGAATTCGCGCAAGTGCTGCATCCGGCGCTGCCGCAATCGCCCGGCCACGCGCACTGGCGCACCGTGTGCGGCGCAGCCGAGGCCAGCGACGGCGGCG
>JAISNB010000084.1 GCA_031276435.1 Burkholderiaceae bacterium
GCTGCCCGGCGCGCTTGCAAGGAGCCTGTGTGCCCTGTCTTTTTGCAAGCCGCGCTGGCGGGATGGCGGCAGGGCGCTCAAGGGCACTGGACAGCCTTTTGCAACAAAAAAGCATTTCCTCTTCGGGATCGTTGGCATTGAAAGCACAATTTGTCTGGCCCGCCACTTGCGCCGCGCTGATCGTGGCCTGCGCCGTTTTCTGGTTTGCCGCGCGCGGCGGGGCCATTGGGCCGCAAGACTGGGTTTGGCACGCCAGCGATGGCCTGGGCCGCCCCTGGACGCTGTGGAGCAGCGCGCTGGTGCACCATTTGCCGCCGCACGGCATCGGCAACGTGCTGGCGCTGGCGGCGCTGGCCGTGCTGGGCCACACGCTGGCGGCCACGCCCAATGATGCCGCGGCCTTGCTGCTGGCTTGGCCGCTGAGCGCGCTGGCGCTGTTTTTGTGGCCGCAGGTGACGGGCTTTCACGGCTTGTCGGGCGTGGTGCACGCGGCAGTGGCCATTGTGGCGATGCGCGCGGCGGCGGATCCGGCCATGCGCTGGCTGGGCCAGTTTCTGGCACTGGGTTTGCTGTTCAAGCTGGCGCTGGAGCACGGCTGGGCGGCGCCCGTGGGCTACCACTCGGATTGGGGTTTCAACGTGGTTTATGCCGCGCATCTGACCGGGGCACTGGCCGGTTTTTTGTTCGCGGGCCTGTTCTGGCTGTTTTCTTCTGGCGGCAAGGGCGCGCCGCCGTCTTGAGCGCGCACCGCCACCACTGTTCATTTGCCCCATGCTGACCGCCAACGCCGATCCCATCGTCGCCATTGCCACCGCGCCCGGGCGCGGCGCGGTGGGCATTGTGCGCCTGTCTTCTGGTGCGCCGCTTGGCGCTTTGGCGCATGCGCTGACTGGACGCGCGCTGACCGCCCGCATGGCCAGTTACGGGCCGTTTCTGGACGGCGATGGCAGCGCCATCGATCACGGACTGGCGCTGTATTTTCCGGCACCGCATTCCTATACGGGCGAGAACGTGCTGGAATTGCAAGCGCACGGCGGCCCGGTGGTGCTGCAATTGCTGCTGGCGCGCTGCCTGGGCGCTGCCGCGCAGCCGATCAGCGCCGCTGACGCGCGGCCCCTGCTGGCGCGTTTGCGGCTGGCGCGGCCGGGCGAATTTACCGAACGCGCTTTTCTCAACGGCAAAATCGATTTGGCCCAGGCCACGGCGGTGGCCGATTTGATTGACGCCAGCACCGAGGCGGCCGCGCGCAGCGCCACGCGCTCGCTTGCGGGCGCGCTCTCTGGGCGCATCGGCGCGTTGCGTGACGCGCTGATCGATTTGCGCCTGCTGATCGAGGCCACGCTGGATTTCCCGGAAGAAGAGACCGATGTGCTGAGCGGCCACGACGTGCGCGCGCGCCTGGCGGCGCTGCGGCGCATGCTGGCCGATGTGCGCGACGCGGCCCGGCAAGGCGCGCTGCTGCGCGAAGGCATCACCGTGGTCATCGCGGGCCAGCCCAACGCGGGCAAAAGCTCGCTGCTCAACGCACTGGCTGGCGCCGAGCTGGCCATCGTCACCCCAACAGCCGGTACCACGCGCGATGTGCTGCGCCAAACCATCCAGATCGAAGGCGTGCCGCTGCACGTGCTGGACACCGCCGGGCTGCGCGCGGCCAGCAGCGCCGCCGCGCCCATCGACGCGGCAGAGCAAATGGGCATCGAGCGCGCTTGGCAGCACATCGCCCAGGCCGACGCCGTGCTCTGGCTGCGCGATCTGACCCGGCGCGACGCGCCCGACTACGCCGCGCGCGACGCCGAGCTGGCGCAAACCCTGGCGCAAAAAGCGCCCAAGGCGGTGCCCATCATCGAAGTTTGGAACAAAAGCGACGCGGCCCCGCCCGACCAGACGCCCCCGCCTGCCACGCTGGATGGCGGCGCGGCTGCGGCGGCGCTCACGCTATCGGCGCGCACCGGCGATGGCCTGCAAGCCCTGCGCGCCAGACTGCTGGCCGCCTGCGGCTGGCAAGCCACGCCAGCGGGCGGGCTGTTCATGGCCCGCCAGCAGCATTTGCAGGCGCTGCAACTGGCCGCCGAGCGGCTTGACGCCGCCAGCGCCTTGCTGGCCGCACCTGCGCCCGCGCTCGATCTGCTGGCCGAAGAACTGCGCCAAGCCCAGAACGCGCTTGGCGCAATCACTGGTGAATTCACCTCTGACGACCTGCTGGGCACCATATTCTCGCGGTTTTGTATTGGGAAGTGAAATGGGGTCCAAAGACATCCACCGACGTCTTCCGAATCACTTTAACTTAGCGTAAACAAAGGAATTTTTGTCCACTGACGCGTTCGGTGATACAGCCGAAGCCACTCGTTTATATGCTCCAAATTTGGTACCAAGTAGCGGGATTCTGACTCTCCACCCCTCTGCTTGGACATACGGAGGATGAGATGGCGCTGAACCACACCATCGGCAGCGTGCGCGGCGTCTACAACCGGGCCGAGTACGCCAAGCAGAGGCGGGAGATGTTGCAGGCGTGGTCAGACTACATCGACGGGTTGGCGCCGTCGGCCAATCTGGTGGTGGAAGTGGCTTCGGCTTGAGAGAGGCCGTTTCCTTTTCTGGGTAGGGGCTGTTGCCCCTTGGGTGCCGTTCCCTTGCCTTTCCCTTTGTTCTCTGTAAGCGGGCTTTCTGCGGCAGTTATCAACCATCGGTTGACAACTGCCTCGGGTACTTGCGGGCTTAGGCCGCCAAAGCACTCGGTGCAAGCCGCTCCAGCGCGATGCTCAGCGCTCGGTCATCAAACAGCCTGTCCTTGCGTGCCGCCGCGCCTGGGCCACCACCACGCCAATGGCGCAATCCCTCACGCACGGCGGGCACTGTGGGGGCGACGCCTTCCTGCGACAGCAGCCAGTCCACCGTGGCGAGCAGTTCCATACCGTAGGGCGATTCGAAACCGTCGATCAGTGCCGCCGTGGCCTCCAGCGCGGAGACGTAATCCTTGGCTTCGCTCTTGAGGTAGGTCTGGACGAAGGTTTTACGACCGTCGTCGAACCAGATCACGTCCAGCGGGTCAGCGTCGCCGATGCGCTTGTCGCAATGAAGGTAACTACCATCCAGCCCTTCGAGAAGGTGGCGCAGGCGATCGGCGTAAGGACCGTATTTATGTGGCACGAAGTGCAAATTCAGCGGCGTCAAACCCGCGCGCTCGATGGAGCGTTCGAGAAACCACGCCAGCTTCTGGATCTCCAGCAGGCTGCATTCCATGCCCAGTACCCAGTAGCGACGCACCAGTTCGGCAATCAGAGCGCGGGCTGGGGTCAGCTTCTCCACGCCGGTACGCTTGGCAACGTTCTGATACTTCTGCGTCGGCTCGAACACGAGGATTTCAGTGTCCAACCCGGCCAGCGCCTCCTCGATCTGCGGACGCACCTCGGCCCAGTCCAGCCCGCCGTTGCCCGCGCCCAGTGGTGGGATAGCAATGGATTTGACCTTATTTTCGATCAGGAAACGGCGCAGGTCTTGCAGCCCTTCGGCGATCCACTCGATCCTGGAATCGCCACGCCAGTGTTGTTTGGTCGGGAAGTTGACGATCCAGCGCGGACCATCCAGTTCGCGCACTTCAGTGACGAACATCTTGCCGGTGCGCACTTCCTTGGCTTTGCAGGCAGCGGCATAGCAACGGAAGTTCTCGGCAAAACGCTCCTTGAACATCAGCGCGATGCCCTTGCCCATCACACCCACGGTGTTGACGGTGTTGACCAGCGCCTCGGCGCGGGCCTCCAGCAAATTGCCTTGTGTGAACGTAATCATCAGAAATACCACTGCGGCATAATCAGGACATCCAATTGCAAGCCTTGGGCTTGAATACGGGCGTCGAGCTTGGCTTTCACAGCCTTGGTGTAGCAAATGATACCGATAAGCCCGGTGATTGGCACATGCCGGTGTACCAGCGCCTCGGCCTGATACTGTTCGATCTGCTCCGGGTCGTCAGGGTTCCGCTTGAAATTACGAGCCTGAAGCAGCGGCCAGTTGATCTCGCCCAAGTGCGCGACATCGTTGAAGTAACGAGCCAACGGCGAATAGGCGTGGCGGTCAGTGAACACGAAGTCCAGGCCCAAGTCACGCACTTTGTAGACGCTGGACACCAGAATGCAGATTTCCTCATTCGCCCGTCGGGGAACTTCACCCCGGCCTGTGTAGATGTTGTAGAGCATCGGCGAAAACGGGGTGAAGTAGAACGGCACGTAGTCGGACAGCATTCCACCCGGCGTGACCGGCACCACCCGATGGCTGCGACGGTCGATCAGATCGGTGTTGCCGATAACCACATAACGCGGGTCTTGCGTCGGCGAATTCTTGCTGTGCAGGCCATTGCACAGAATCCACGGCAAGTTGTCACGGTGGACGATGCGTCCAGATGAGCGCCTTTTCCGGGTTGAGGCTGGGATAGCGGTTTGCTATTCATGATTTCATCACCAATTACCACTGCTTGCGAGCGTCGTACAAGCCCCTTATTTCTCTTGGTTGCGTGATTGGCGGCGCATGTTCTCTACTGCGGCAGCAAGATCCACATCCGCCTTGGGCTTAGAATCTATCCGTAAATAGGTATACTGACGCTCCGAGCCGCATCCAGTGCGGCGTTGGAGCGTACCTTGGTCAAGCGGATTCAATCGTGGTTGGTGACGGACGAGTTCTGGAAGCG
>JAISNB010000098.1 GCA_031276435.1 Burkholderiaceae bacterium
GCGCGCCTCTCAAGCGTGACAAATGCGGTATCTTACGCACCCGGCGCGTTGCCGTCGCACGCGCAGGGGCGGCGGCGCTGCTTGAGGGGCAAACAAACGATGGCTTTTTTTGTGGTTTCCTTGCTCAACGGGTTGAGCTATGGCTTGCTGCTGTTCATGCTCAGCGCGGGGCTGACTTTGATCTTCAGTTTGATGGGGGTGCTCAATTTTGCGCACGCCAGTTTCTACATGCTGGGCGCTTATGCGGGTTACAGCCTGTCGGGGGTGCTTGGTTTCTGGGCGGCGCTGGTGCTGGCGCCGCTGCTGGTGGCGGCGCTGGGGGCGTTGTTTGAGCGCCATTGTCTGCGCCGGGTGCACGGGCGGGGGCATGTGCCGGAGATGCTGATGACGTTCGGGTTGAGTTATGTGGTGCTGGAAGTGGTGCAACTGCTTTGGGGACGCGCTCCGCTGGCGTTCGATCCGCCAGAGCCGCTGCGGGGCACGGCGTTTACGCTGGTGCATGGCGCGGACGATGGCTTGCGTCTGGTGTGGGGGCAGGCCGCTGCCGATGTGTGTGGCGCAGCGGGCGCGGCGTGCAGCCAGTTTCCGGCCACGCGCGCGGCCATTGCACTGACGGCGCTGGCGATGCTGCTGGGCATGTGGCTGTTGCTGGTGCGCACGCGCACGGGCCATGTGCTGCAAGCGGCGCTGACACATCCGCAGATGGTGCAGGCGCTGGGGCACGATGTGCCGCGCGTGTTCATGCTGGTGTTTGCCGCGGGCGCGGGCCTGGCGGCGCTGGCCGGGGTGCTTGGCGGCGCGACGTTTGTGACCGAGCCAGCCATGGCCGCCGCCGTGGGGCCGATGATTTTCGTGGTGGTGGTGGCGGGCGGTTTGGGGTCGCTGGCCGGGGCGTTTGCGGCTTCGCTGCTGATTGGCGTGGTGCAGACTTTTGCCGTGGGGATCAACCAGTCGCTGGGCGATCTGGCCGCCGCGCTTGGCTTGCCGCTGGCCGTGCGCGCGGGCGGTGGCTGGTCAGATTTGACGGTGGCGCAAATAGCGCCCATGCTGCCGTATTTGCTGCTGACACTGGTGCTGCTGGCACGCCCGCGCGGTTTGCTGGGCGCGTCTGAAGGTTAAAGAGAAAGCCGCGCGCCATGTTTTTGAATCCATTGCGCTGGAGGGCCATTGGTGGCGGGCGCAAGCCGCTGCCGCGCGCCGCCGCGCTGGCGTGGGCCGCCTGGGCGCTGGTGCTGCTGGCCGCGCCCTGGGTCTGGCGCAGCAGTTTGGGCATCAATCTGCTGGGGCAGATGGGCATTGCCATCATCGCCTGCCTGTCGTACAACATTTTGTATGGTCAGGGCGGCATGCTGAGTTTTGGGCACGCGGCGCTGACGGGGCTGGGCGCTTACGGGGCCATTCACGCGCTCAACGCGGCGGCCCGCGGCGCGCTGCCCGTGCCTGTGGCGCTGATTCCGCTGGCGGGCGCGCTGGCCGGGGCGTTGACGGCGGCCATCTGGGGCTATGTGGCCACGCGCCGGGCGGGCACTGCCTTTGCCATGATTACGCTGGGCATTGGCGAGCTGCTGTTTGCCGCGGCGCTGATGTTCACCGGTTTTTTCGGGGGCGAGGCGGGCATTGCCGCAAACCGCGTTTTGCCGCCCGCGTGGCTGGGCATCACCTGGGGGCCGCATCGCCAGATGTATTACCTGATCGCGCTCTACACCTTTTTGAGCATGGCGCTCATGTACGCCTTTACCCGCACGCCGCTGGGGAGGGCGCTCAACGCCGTGCGCGACAACCCCGAGCGCGCCGCCTTCGTGGGCTTTGACAGCCGGCGCGTGCGCTACGGCGCGTTTGTGGTCTCGGGCTTTTTTGCGGGCATCGCGGGCGGTTTGGCGGCGCTGCTGTTCGAGCTGGTCACCCCCGAGGCGCTGAGCGCGGCGCGCTCGGGCGAGTACCTGCTGTTCACGCTGCTTGGCGGATCGGGCGTGTTCTGGGGGCCAGCATTGGGCGGCGTGCTGCTGGTGCTGGCCACCATGGTGCTGGCGGGCTGGACCAGCGCGTGGCTGCTCTACATGGGGCTGGCCTTCATCGTCATGGTGATGTACGCGCCAGCGGGCCTGGCTGGCTGGCTGCAAACCCTGGCCGCGCTGTGGCGGCAGGGCCATCTGGCGCGCCTGGCGCCAAGGCTGCTGTGCGCACTGGCGGGCGCGGGCGTGGCGTTTCTGGGCGCAGCCGCCATGATAGAGATGGGCTACAGCCTTGAACAAGCCACCGCGCCCGATGGCGAAACCCGCTTTCTGGGATTGACGCTGCTGGCTGACCGACCCGCAAGCTGGCTGGCCAGCCTGGGCCTGCTGTGCGCGGGTGCGACATGGTTTGTGTGGGCGCGGCGCGCGGTGCTGCGCGCCTGGCAGGCGCTGCCGCAAACACCCGCGCGGCCAGCGCAAAACGCGCGGCAGGATCGCCAGCCATGACGACGGCGCGGCAAACCACCAGCGCCGCCAACGCCGGAGCCACCCAAAGCGCCCCGGCCCTGGAGGTGCGCGGTTTAATCTGGCACACCGGGCGCAGTGCCATCTTGCGCGGCCTTGACCTGAGCGTGCGCGCGGGCGAGCGCATGGCCCTCATCGGCCCCAACGGCGCGGGCAAAACCAGTCTGTTCAACCTTATCAGTGGCCGCGTCGCGCCCACCGCGGGCGCCATCTGCCTGAACGGCCAGCGCATCGACGGCAAAAAACCGCACCAGATCCACCGCATGGGACTGGCGCGCAGCTTTCAAATCACGCACCTGTTCGCGCGCCTGAGCGTCTTTGAAAACCTGCGCGTGGCCGCCCTGGGCGCAAGCGGCCAGGGCTATGCGCTCTGGCGCGCCCTGGCGCGCCTGCCAGCGGTCAACGCGCGCGCTGAAACCCTGCTGCACAGCGTGCAATTGCAAGCGCGGCGCGACACGCCCGCGGGCGAACTCACACACGCCCAGCAGCGCGCGCTGGAGTTGGGTGTCACCCTGGCGGGCAACGCGCACACCATCTTGCTGGACGAACCCACGGCGGGCATGAGCCAAAGCGAAACCGGCCACTTCATGGCGCTCATCCGCGCCCTGACCGCGGGCAAAACGCTGCTGATGGTCGAACACGACATGAACGTCGTCTTTGGCCTGGCCGACCGCATCGCCGTCCTGGCCAACGGCGCCCTGCTGGCCTGCGACACACCGCAAGCCGTGCGCGCCGACGCGCGTGTGCGCCAGGCCTACCTGGGACCGCTGCCCGATGCCGATGCAGGCGCAGATGCGGATGCCGCCATCCCCACCACAGCCGCCACCAACGTGCAAAGGGCAGGGCGGCCATGCTGAACGTGCACGCCCTGCATGCCGGATACGGCAAAAGCCAGGTACTGCGCGGCGTCAGCTTTGACGTGCGGCCCGGCGAAATCGTCGCCTTGCTGGGACGCAACGGCTCAGGCCGATCCACCACGGCCAAAGCCATCATGGGACTGCTCGCCGCCCAGGGCAGCGCGCGCTGGAAGGACACCCAACTGTTGGGCCGCCAGCCTTTTGAAATCGCCCGCCTCGGACTGGGCTACGTACCCGAAACCCGCGACATCTTCCCGCGCCTGACCGTGCAGCAAAACCTGCTGCTCGGACAAAAACCGGGCGCCGCTGGTCGCGCCAGCCGCTGGCAACTGCAAGACATCTACACCCTGTTTGCGCCACTTGCCGCGCGCGCCCACGCCCCGGGCGGCGCGCTCTCTGGTGGCGAACAACAAATGCTCACCCTTGGGCGCACCCTCATGGGCGGGCCGGAAATGATCCTGATCGACGAACCCACCGAAGGCCTGGCGCCGCAAATGGTGGAACAAGTCGGACGCTTTCTGCTGACACTCAAAGCGCAAGGCGTGGCCATACTGCTGATCGAACAAAAACTCACCCTTGCGCTGCGCATATCAGACCGCGCCCTGGTCATGGGCCGCGGCCAGGTGGTATTTAACGGCCCGCCACAAACACTGGCCGCCAACGCCAGCGTGCGCCAGGAATGGCTTGAGGTTTGATGCCGCGCCGCGCTTCGCACTTCTCGCAATGTCGACGAGGAAGCGGGAGCGCACATCTCTCTCTTTATTGCCCTCGCCCCTTGGGCATAAGGTGGCGCGATGTGCCAGGTGATGGGTACTTCCACGCAAAACACAGCGCATCTCCTTGCCATCAGGGGTCACAGGCTTGGTCGGCTTATTCGCACACCCACAAAAATCCCTGTCATTGTGAGTGCCCGCAGGCGCGTGACAATCCAGTACTTCTGCACACGATGTATTTATATTTTTCCCTCACATCTCCGCTCATCTCCATAAGTGGAGAGGGAAGCATATTGTCTCTCCCCTTTGGGGAGGAATGAGGAGAGATCGGAGATGGTAGGATGAGGGGTATTTTCTGGTGCGGCGTAAGCGGAAATAATATCATCCAAATAAAATGCATGGATTACCACGAGGCTAAAACCTATCGCAGTGGAAAGGTAAGCTGTGTTTGCATTGACGAGACACTTGCCACAGGAACGCTCCCTGATTTCCGTCATTGCGAGGAGCGAAGCGAAACGGTAATCCACCGTTTCATATGACCATTCATTCTATCGTACCTTGTGGAGAATATCCATCTCCCTGACCCTCCCCCACAGGGGGAGGGAATCCTAAGAATTGCCAGCGCCCTCTATATTATTTTCCCTCTCCCCTTTAGAGGGAGAGGAGGATTCTTTGCGCGCGCGAACTGCGCTTATCAAACCATCAACTGTTCAAGCGCCGACGCAGCGCGGGCAGGGCCAACAGCACCAGCAGTACTGCCAACGCGCCCAGCGCGTTTTGCTCAAGCGCGGGAACGGCGCTGACCAGCGTTTTCGTGCTCTTGATGCGCACTTTCTGGATATTGTACGTTCCGCCCGTGCTGGCGCCAAAGCCCATTTTGAATGTCGCGGGCACCGTTCCATTACCAGCCAGCGAAAATGCATCAATCACCTTGACAAAGTCCGTGCCCGTGCCGGTGGGGTCGATTTCCAGCGTCACCTTTGGATAAGGCGCGGCAGGTGTTACGGGCGAAATGGTAATGCGCACAGTGCGGCCTGGGCGATCCACGGGTGCAATTTTTCCAACGGCTGGAAATGCGGGAATCAACTCAACGGATTTCAAGTTAGTGGAAAAACCGCTGTAAGCACTGCCGTGCTCCGTACAACCACGCGATCCGAGTTATTGCAGAGAGCGGGATATGCGGCGTTACAATCGTCCCATGAATCCAGCGCAATGCCCACATAGTTATTGGTCCCCCCAGAATGAACACTGCCTTTTCGGTGATATCCCCAATGTCCACCTACGGTAGGGTTGGTGGTATTGCCATCGATCAGGTAGAACGAAAGCCAATCGGCATCGAGTCCTAGGTGGCTAGCACTGTGAGATGCATAATCAAAGGTGATTTGCAGCCCCTCTGTGGACGAAAAGGCCGTGTTGTAGACGGCCATTCCGCTTTGCCATGATTGATTTTGAGTCAAGCGCAGCCAGCCCTGGCCGTTGGGATCGCTGACAGGGGCGGGGACGGTTAAATGCGACTGCCAGGCGGGCAGCGTGGGTGAGGTTCTGATGCCATCCATCGTCCAGCCGGGCGCTGTGGCGTAGCGCAAGGAATCCGCGTCTGTTTCTGTGATTGAGATGGCAGCAAGTGCTGGAGCCGTGCCCCAGGCCGCGCAGGCCATGGCCGCTGTGA
>JAISNB010000115.1 GCA_031276435.1 Burkholderiaceae bacterium
GGCTGAACCGGCGACGGATTGAAGCGACAATGGCGGCGCAATGTTTGCGTGTGGGCGAGGCTGTGCGCTGCCGACGCCCGCCCGGGGCCATTGCAATGACAAGCACACTGTTCAAGGAGGGTGTGAGATGGCGATGTTGAAGACGGCGCTGGCCATTTTGGCCAGGGGCTTTTTGTTGGGCCTGGGTTTTACGGTAGCGGCATTGGCGGTGGTCTTCGTGACGGAAGAGGCGAGCAAGATGCGCCGTGCACACCGCGAATCGATCACGAAGGTTGAGGCGAAGGCAGCGCAGTTGGTGATTTCCGATGTGGAAAAGCGCGTCAGCGGCGACCAGATTTTTTTCACCGGCAAAATAATCAACAATGGCAAAACTGTGGAGTACGGTGAGATGGAAGTGAACCTGTTCAAGCAGGGCAAGTTCGTGGACCAGTATGCGACCCATGTTTCCAGCCTCAAGCCCGGTGAATCGCGGTATTTCAAGATCATTTGCGGGCACGAAGGCGCCCCCCCGGCAGAGCACGACAGCTACAAGGTGCAGTTGCGCGACGATTGATGTGCCCCCCGCTGCCGTTCATGCCCCAGGCTGCGCTCGGGCGGGCGGATGCGCAAAGGCGCGGCCAACCGGCCTCTTTCTGCTACAATCTCTGGCTTCGCGCGGCTGTAGCTCAGTTGGATAGAGTACTTGGCTACGAACCAAGGGGTCGTGGGTTCGAATCCTGCCAGCCGCACCATTTTTCAAAGCCCTGCAAGCCCCTTGGTTTGCGGGGCTTTTTGCTGAAGGGGCAACCCCATGTTCACGGGCATCATTACCGCGGTCGGGCGCATTGTGGATGTGCAGGCGCTGGGCGCGGGCGCGGCGTTTGGCAAGCGCGTGCAGATTGAAACGCCAGCGGGCTATCTGGACGATGTGGCAGCGGGCGACAGCATTGCGCTCAACGGCGCTTGCATGACAGTGACCGATTTGCAGCTTGGGCAGCGCCGTTTTGGCATTGGCATTTCCGCCGAATCGCTGGCGCGCACGTGCGCTCTGGATCAGCCAGGGCCGGTCAATCTGGAGAAGGCGTTGCGCGCGCATGACCGGCTGGGCGGGCATCTGGTTTCGGGGCATGTGGATGGCATTGGCCAGGTGGTGCGTTTTGAGCCGGTTGGCGAGAGTTGGGCGCTGGAGGTTCTGGCGCCGCCAGAGCTGGGCAAGTTTCTGGCCTACAAGGGTTCGGTGGCCGTCAACGGCGTGAGCCTGACGGTCAACAGCGTGCAAGATGGCGCGCAGGGTTGCGTCATGGGCATCAACCTGATCGACCACACGGTGCGCCATACAGCGCTGTCGGCGCTGGGGGCGGGCGCTGCGGTGAATCTGGAGATCGACCTGATCGCGCGTTACGTGGAGCGCATGCTGTCCGCGCCAGCGGCGGCGCAAGGCCACCAGTAGCAGCGCCGCCGTCGCGTCAGGGTGGCGCGGGTGGCCTGCCTACAATGGGCGACCATGCAAATCAGCCCCGCCATTTTCAAGGCTTACGACATTCGCGGCACAGTGCCGCAAACCCTGGACGAATCGGTGGCCGAACGGCTTGGCCGCGCTTTTGGCGCGCACGCGCGCGCCACGGGCGAGACGGTTGTGGCCGTGGGGCGCGACGGGCGCTGGTCTTCGCCCATGCTGGCGCAATCGCTGACGGGCGGCCTGGTGGCCGCTGGCGTGCAGGTGATCGACATCGGGCAGTGCACCACGCCCATGCTCTACTTTGCCGCCAGCACGCTGTGCGGCAGCGGCATTCAGGTGACGGGCAGCCACAACCCCAGGGACGACAACGGCTTCAAGATGGTGCTGGCCGGGCGCGCGATTTACGGGGACGAAATCCAGGCGTTGCGCCAGATCATGGAAAGCGGCGGCGCGCAAACGGCCACGGGCGGGCGCGTGCAACAGGCCGACGTGCTGCCCGCTTACCGCCAGCGCATTCTGGACGACGTGAAGCTGGCGCGGCGGCCCATGAAAATCGTGGTCGATTGCGGCAATGGTGTGGCTGGCGCGTCGGCACCCGGCATTTTCCGCGACCTGGGCTGCGACGTGATCGAACTGTATTGCGAGGTGGACGGCAACTTTCCGCATCACCACCCCGACCCGAGCAAGCCCGAAAACCTGCGCGACGTGCAGCGCGCGCTGCGCGAAACCGGGGCCGAGCTTGGCCTGGCCTTTGATGGCGACGGCGACAGGCTTGGCATTGTCACCAGGGATGGCAACACCATCTTCCCGGATCGGCAAATGATGCTGCTGGCGCGCGATGTGCTCGCGCGCACGCCTGGCGGCGCGGTGGTGTTCGACGTCAAATGCTCGCAGCAACTGGCGCCCGCCATTCGCGCCGCGGGCGGCGTGCCACTGATGTACAAAACCGGGCATTCGCTGATCAAGGCCAAAATGCGCGAGGTGCAAGCGCCGCTGGGCGGCGAGATGAGTGGCCACATCTTTTTCAAGGAACGCTGGTTTGGCTTTGACGACGGCACTTACGCGGGCTGCCGTTTGCTGGAAATTCTGAGCCGCTACCCTGACCCGAGCGCCGTGCTCAACGCCTTGCCCGCCAGCTGCAGCACGCCCGAGCTGAACGTGCGCTGCGCCGAAGGCGAGGCCCACCGCGTGGCCCGGCAGTTGCAGCAGGTTGCCGCGCAAAGCTTTGCCGCGCCCGCGCAAGTGAGCACCATCGACGGGCTGCGCGTGGACTGGCCCGACGGTTTTGGCCTGGTGCGCGCCAGCAATACCACGCCCATGCTGGTGCTGCGCTTTGAAGGCCAGACGCCCGAGGCGCTGGCGCGCATCGAGGCGCACATGCTGGCGCTGTTGCGCGGCGTCAAACCCGACGCGCAAATTGCGCCGCCAGCGCATTGAGGGCCATGGCGCGGTTTTTCGCCGGGATGCCGCTGTCGATGCAAGCGGTGGCGTTGTTTT
Organism: Burkholderiaceae bacterium; assembly: GCA_031276435.1. Classification (GTDB taxonomy): domain Bacteria; phylum Pseudomonadota; class Gammaproteobacteria; order Burkholderiales; family Burkholderiaceae_C; genus Ottowia. The sequence continues at coordinate 2,936 of JAISNB010000115.1, forward strand.
TGTATTCACTGCTGGCGTGGCTGGCGCAGCCCCTGCTGCGGCGCAAACTGGCCCGCCGCGCTTTGGCCGAACCGCTTTATGGCCAGCACGTGGCCGAGCGGTTTGGTCATTACACGCACCCGCCAGTCGCTTGCGAAGCGGAGCGCCCGCTGTGGATTCATGCGGTCTCGCTGGGCGAGACGCGCGCCGCGGCCATCCTGATCGAAGCCTTGCGCGCGCAACGCCCCGGCCTGCGCCTGCTGCTCACGCACGGCACAGCCACCGGGCGTGCCGAAGGCGCAAAACTGCTGCGCGCGGGCGACATGCAAGTATGGCAGCCGTGGGACACCCCGGCTGCGGTGCGGCGCTTTTTGCGGCACTTTCAGCCGCGCGCGGGTGTGTTGATGGAAACCGAGGTCTGGCCCAATCTGGCGGCCCGGTGCGCGGCGCAAAACATTCCCCTGGCGCTGGCCAATGCGCGCCTGTCAGCGCAGTCCTGGCGCGCCGCCCGGCGCTGGCGGGTTTTGGCGCGCCCGACATACGCGCGGCTGGCCGCCGCCTGGCCCCAGAGCGACGATGACGCCCGGCGTTTGCAAGCCTTGGGCGCGCCCACGGTCGCGGTGCTGGGCAACCTCAAGTTTGACGCGCGGCCCGATGCCCAACTGCTGGCGCAAGGCCGCGCCTGGCGCGCGACGCTGGGGCGGCCAGTGGTGTTGCTGGCCAGCGCACGCGAAGGCGAAGAGGCCGATTTCCTGGCGCAAATCCGGGCGCTGGCGCAACAGCGCGAGGCAGCGCCAGAAGCGGATGCCGTCGCCGCGGCAGCGGCGGCCATCCACTGGCTCATCGTGCCGCGCCATCCGCAGCGTTTTGACGCCGTGGCCCAATGGATCGAGGCGCAGGGCTTGCCGCTGAGCCGCCGCAGCCAATGGGCAGACAGCGGTGCTCCGGATGCCAGCGCCAGCATCTGGCTGGGCGACAGCCTGGGCGAAATGCCGCTGTATTACGCATTGGCCGACGTGGCCCTGCTGGGCGGCAGTTTTGCGCCATTGGGCGGGCAGAACCTGATCGAGGCGGCAGCGTGCGGCTGCCCGCTGGTCATGGGGCCGCACACATTCAACTTTGCGCAGGCGGCTCGCTGGGCCATCGCGGCTGGCGCGGCGTGCGCTGCGCCCGACATGGCAACTGGCGTTCGCCGCGCGGCCCAATTGATTGCCAACGCGCCCGAGCGCGCCGCTATGGTGCAAGCGGCGCAAACCTTTGCCAGCGCGCATCGCGGTGCCGCCACGCGCACCGCGCAAGCGGTGCTGGCGCTGCTGCCAGCCGCGCCAGCGCGGCCAGCGGCAGCCAGCGGCGCGCGGTAACCATGGCGCTCTTTTTGCGCTGCTTCACGCGCCCATCCCGACAAGGCACGGGCGCGTCGACCCAAAGGCATGGAATGGTTTTTTGCAAAACCGCAAGCGCGGCGCGCGCCAAAAGCGGAAATTTTTCACACTTTGGCTGTTTTTGTGCAGCCGGACGCATTCGCGGGCGCGGAAATCCCGTATAGTCAGATGGCCCCGGCTGGCGCCCTTTCGTTTACCAACATACGCAAAAGACATGGTTCGTTTTTTCCTGCTTTTCCTGACCATCCAGGCCGTGCTGTTTGGCGTGGAAATGCTGCAAGTGGTGCAAGACGCCGTGGTACTGCCCTGGACGGCGCTGGTTGCCAAAATGAGCGCCGTGGTGGCGAAATTCTTCGATCCCACAACCATCGCCTCAGGCAAAGTGCTGCACAGCCCGGGCACGGGGTTTGGCGTTTCCATCGAACCCGGCTGCAACGGCGTGGAAGCCACCATCGTCCTGATTGCCGCCATGCTGGCCTTTCCGTCAAGCTGGAAGATGAAATTCTGGGGCCTTGGCCTGGGCTTTCTGGCCGTGCAGTTTGTCAACCTGCTGCGCGTGGTCTCCCTGTTCTTCATCGGGCAGTGGAACTTCAAGGTCTTTGAATTCGCCCACCTGTACATGTGGCAGGCGCTCATCATGCTGGACGTGCTGATCGTCTGGCTGCTGTGGATGCGCTACGTCGCCAAGTACGATCCCAAACCACCGGCGGCCACACCATCGGCGGCGGCCTGAAACACGCGAGTTGCATCCCATGCGCGCAAGCCTGATTGGCCGTTTTCTCCTGACCGCCATCGTCTGTCTGGCGATATTGCTGCCGCTTTGGTACAAGGCCGTGGCCTGGTTTGCCATGCCGCCCATCTGGCTGGCTGGCCGCATCATGAAAGCCGCATTCCCGTGGGTCAAGGGCTTTGGGCAGGAAAACTCCGTGGCCGTGCTTCATACCAACGTGCAAATGCGCATCCTGCGCGGCGGCTACGACACACTGGTCGAACTGACATCGCGCATCGACTACTCGATGTACGGCTACGGCGTGGTGTTGCTGTGGGCCATGCTGCTTGCATCGCGCCCCAGATACTGGCCCCTCAAGGCATTGCTGGGCACGGTGCTGCTGATTCCCGTGCAAGCGTGGGGACTGTGCTTTCAGTGGATGAAAAACATCTTGCTGGACTCAGGCCCCAACGCGGCGGCGTACCTGGACTTTCCCGCCTGGGGCCTGAACGCCGTGGTCTATGGCTACCAGTTTGGCGTGCTCATGCTCACGCCGGTTGCGCCCATCCTCTTGTGGCTGTGGTTCGACAAACGCTTCGTCGCCGCGCTCTGGCTCGAAGCCGCGCTGGAAGGCAAGCCCGAACAAAAGCGAAAAACGGCAACCACAATGGCTGTGCCGCCACCGCCGGACGGCAGCGGCGGGGCTTGATTTTTCTTGATTGCCGCGCGGCGGCGCGGATCTTTCAGAACTGAAAGAGCGAAGGCTCCGGAAAGTCCAGCAGGCGCGGCGCCACGATGTCCCAGGGCTGCGCCTCGGCCCAACTGCCATCGCCCGTGCGCTGTACCAGGGTCAGGCGCATGATGGGTTCGTCGCCCACAATCGCCATCAGGCGGCCCGTGCCAGGCGTGAGCAGTTCCAGCAAGCGTTGGGGTACCTGGGCCACAGAGCCGGAAAGCACGATTGCGTCAAACGGGCCGTCGGTTGACAGGTCGCAATTGGCACCGTTGGCTAGGCGCACTTCCACGTTCAGCGCGCCAGCATCGAGCAGGTTGGCTTGCGCGATCTGGGCCAGATTGACATCCAATTCCAGCGACAAAACCCGCTGCGCGCGGTGCCCGAGCAGTGCTGCCATGAAGCCTGAACCAGCGCCAATTTCCAGCACTTTTTCATGTTTGGCGAGGCGCAAATCCTGAAGCATGCGCGCTTCCACGCGCGGCTCCAGCATGACCTGGCCCGCCGCAATGGCTTGCGCGTCGGGCTTGAGCGGGATTTGCAAATCGGCAAACGCCAGCGCGCGGTGCGCGGGGGGGACGAAGTCTTCGCGCCGCACGGCGCCGAGCAGTTCCAGCACATGGCCGTCGTGCACGTCCCAAGGGCGGATTTGTTGCTCGATCATGTTGAAGCGTGCTTGTTCGACGTTCATGGCGTGGGCAAATTCGTGGAGGAAACGGCTCATTTTAATCGCCTTGCCAGGGAAAACGGCGGGGCGCAAAGCCCCGCGTTCATTGGGGAAAACACGGGTTGCTGCGCGCGTGGCAATCAGGCGCCAGTGGCGCGGGCGTACAAAGGCAGCAAGGCAGGTAAGGCAGATGGATGGTGCGCGGGCCAGCGCGGGCGCGGCTGGCCTGTGTGTTGTGATCTGGCTACCCGCCACCGGGCGGTGGCGAGGCAAAAAGGGCCAGTCGTCAGCCAAAGTTCTTGGCGGCGAAGTCCCAGTTGACGAGTTTGTCGAGGAAGGTTTCGACAAATTTGGGGCGCGCGTTGCGGTAGTCGATGTAGTAGGCGTGTTCCCACACGTCCACGGTGAGTACGGGCCTGTCGCCGGTGGTCAGTGGGGTGCCGGCGGCGCCCGTGTTGACGATGTCGAGGCTGCCGTCGGGTTTTTTGACCAGCCAGGTCCAGCCAGAGCCAAAGTTGCCGACGGCGCTGGCGATGAAGGCTTTCTTGAAGTCGGCGTAGCTACCCCATTTTTTCTGGATGGCCTCGGCCAGCGCGCCAGCGGGCGCGCCGCCGCCCTGGGGTTTCAGGCAGTTCCAGAAGAAGGTGTGGTTCCAGATTTGGGCGGCCTGGTTGTAGATGCCGCCGCTGGCTTTGCGGATGATGTCTTCGAGCGCCAGATTTTCGAATTCTGTGCCTTTTTGCAGTTCGTTGAGTTTGTCGACGTAGGCTTTGTGGTGTTTGCCGTGGTGGTATTCCAGCGTTTCCTGGCTGTAGGCCGGGGCCAGCGCGTCGATGGGGTAAGGCAGGGGGGGGAGTGTGTGTTCCATGTGGGGTTCTCTTTCTCGGGTGGGATGAAAAATTGTGGGAAGTGGGGGGTGTCTCAGTCGGCGTTTGGGGCCTTGTGATTTTTGATTGTAGGAGTGGCTTGCATATCCCTGTGGTTCACAGTGATATGCAGCGCGCCATCGGCCAGTCTGGCTTGCAGGGTTTGTCCTGTGTGGGTTTGCGCGGCGCGGGTGACGGGTTGCTGGCCGCTGGCGTCGCTGAGCCAGGCGTAGCCGCGTTCAAGGACCAGCGCCGGGTCGAGCAGGCGCAGGCGCAGCGCGGCGCGCTCAAGGCGCTCTTGCGGCGCGCGCAGGGCCGCGGCGCGCGCGCTCGTCCAGCGCGCTTGCAGCCCCTCAAGGCGTTGCGCGTGGCCCGCCAGCAAGGGCGCGGGGGCGCGCTCAAGCCGCTCGGCCAGTCGTGCCAGGGCGGTTTGCTCGCGTTCGCGCCGCAGGTCGATGGCGTGGGCCAGCCGCTGGCCGAGCCGATCCAGTTGGCGCTGCTGCTCGCTTGCGCGCTCGCGCGGGCGGCCCAGGCGCTGCTGGGCGATGTCCAGGCGCTGTGCCTGGCGGTCCAGCCATTGGCGGGTGGCGCGCCGCAGGCGCGCCTGGCTGGTTTGCAGTTCGGCCAGCAGTGCGTCGCGCGGGGCACTGACCAGTTCAGCCGCGGCGGTGGGCGTGGGCGCGCGCAGGTCGGCGGCGAAGTCGGCGATGCTGAAGTCGGTTTCGTGTCCGACGCCGGTGATGACGGGCACCGGGCTGGCGGCGATGGCACGCGCCAGTTGTGCGTCGTTGAAAGCCCAGAGGTCTTCCATGGAGCCGCCGCCGCGTACGAGCAGGATGACGTCGATGGCGGGCGCGCCGCCGCCTGCGGTATTTTGTGGGTTGCCCGTTGTTTGCGCTGCTTTGGCCTGCGTTGCGCGATACAGTTTTTGTAGCGCGTCGATCATTTCCGAGGGCGCGTGCGCGCCTTGTACAGAGGCGGGCGCGAGCCATACGGGGATGTGCGGGGCGCGGCGCAAAAGCGCGGTGGCAACGTCGTGCAGCGCGGCCGCATCTTGCGATGTGACCAAGCCAATGCCGCGCGGCATGGCTGGCAGTGGCCGCTTGCGCCGGGCGTCGAACAGGCCTTCGGCTTGCAGCATTTGCTTGATGCGCTGGAATTGCTCGAACAGTGCGCCCTGGCCGGTGCGCTCAATGGATTCGACCACCACCTGCAAGTCGCCGCGCGCTTCGTAGAGGCCAAGGCGACCACGCACTTGCACCTGATCGCCATCGCGCGGCAAGAAGCCAGCCAGTTGTGCGGCGCGCTGGAACATGACGCAGCGAAGCTGGCCCGCGTTGTCCTTGAGGGTGAAGTAGCAATGCCCGCTGGCGGCGCGCGCGAAGCCGGAGATTTCTCCGCGAATGGCAACGGGGTTGAAGCGCGTGCCCAGCGCGTCGGCGACGGCGCGGCACAGCGCGCCAACGGCCCAGACGTGCGGCGCGGCGGGGGGATGTTCGACAAAAAAGTCCAGGTTCATGCGTGAGTACAAAGGCGTTGGCACGAGAAGGGCGCGCGCGTGTCGCAGTTGAATAGTCCACAACCAGAAGGCAGGTGGTTTGATCGCCCATGGCTTGCAAACGGGCACCAGGCCGCCTTCTAACCCATTGTCATATAACAAGTTTTTCGCTTTTTGCGTTGAAGATGGAGATTGTTCGCAAGAGAGGACATGCTTCAGGTCAATTTTCCGGGAAGTTTTTCACAAAGTTGTCCACAGGGCAATTGCGGGCTTGCCACGTTGATGCAGGTCAGGCGCTGGCCCGATTGGGCGGAGCGGTCAAGCGGCTGCGTCATAATCAGCGGCTGTTGAGCAAAACAAGGCGCGCGGCCCGACTCCAAGGAGGCAGGGGCAATGAGGGCGCCAACAATTCGGAGTATCGACCCTTGATTTCCATCATACAAGCAGCGGGCTGGCCGATTTGGCCGCTGGTGATCTGTTCCATTGTGGGCTTGGCATTGATTGTCGAGCGGTTTGTGCAACTCAAGCGGCGGCGCATTGTGCCGGTCAAGGTGCTGGACGAGGCAATCAGCATATCGCGCGGCGGCGTGCCCGGCACCGACATTGTGGCGCAACTGGAGTCGCATTCGGCCCTGGGCGAAGTGCTGGCCGCGGGCTGGCGCGCCATCAACAGCAATCCGCGCTGTACCGAGGGCGAAATGCGCGACGCCATGCAAACGGCGGGCCGCAAGGTGGCGCACCGGCTGGAGCGTTACCTGCCCGCGCTGGCCACCATTGCGTCGGCTGCGCCCCTGCTTGGGCTGCTTGGCACGGTGATCGGCATGATCGAGATTTTTGGCTCGCAAGCGCCCAGCGGCTCGCTCTCGGGCGGCAACCCGGCGCAACTGGCGCACGGCATTTCGGTGGCGCTGTACAACACGGCGTTCGGCCTGATCATTGCCATTCCGGCGCTGATTTTCTGGCGCTATTTTCGCGCCCGCGTGGACGGCTATTTGCTGGCGCTGGAACTGTCGGCTGAACGCTTTGCGCAGCATCTTGCGCCGCTGTGCCCGGGCACGGCCAACAGATTCAGAGCGGGAGCGGGCCAGTGAAATTCCGAGCGCGCGCACCGGAAGAGCCGGAGATCAACCTGATTCCGTTCATCGACGTGCTGCTGGTGATTCTGATCTTTCTGATGCTGACCACCACCTACAGCAAGTTCACCGAAATGCAACTGACCCTGCCCACGGCCAATACGGATGCGCAGCGCGATCGGCCCAAGGAGATCATCGTCGCCGTGGGCAACGACGGGCGTTACATGGTCGGCCAGACGCCCCTGGCAGCGCGCACGGTGAAGGCGCTGGCCGATGCCTTGCGCGCCGTCGCGCAGCCAGAGAGCACCCTCATCATCAGCGCCGATGCGCAGGCGGCGCACCAATCGGTCATCGCCGTGATGGAAGCCGCGCGCCGCGTGGGGCTGGCGCACATCACCTTCGCGGCGCAAAGCGGCGGCGAAGGCAGCCGCTGATTGCAGGCAGCGCCTCTTTTTTCTGCCCAATGGCTTTCACAGGGGCCGTGCCATGAGCCGACCGGGCTTGCGCGCCTGGCTGGAGCGCACGCTCGCGCGGGCATGGCAAGCGCGCGGCGCGCTGGCCGCGTTGCTGCTCCCGCTGGCGTGGCTGTACGGCGCGCTGGCTGGCTTGAGGCGCTGGCTTTACCAGAAGAACGTGCTGCGCAGCAGGCGCTTGCCGGTGCCCGTGGTGGTGGTTGGCAATGTGGTGGCTGGCGGCGCGGGCAAAACACCCGTCACACTGGCCGTGGTGGCGCATTTGCAATCGCGCGGCTGGCAGCCAGGCATCGTCTCGCGCGGCCACGCGCGCCAGAGCCGCGGCTGCCAAGCGGTTGCGCCGGACAGCGCCGCAGAACAAGTGGGCGACGAACCCCTGCTGCTGCGCCGCCGCGCGGCGGTGCCGGTGTTTGTGGCGGCGCGCCGCTTTGACGCCGCGCGGGCATTGCTGGCCGCGCACCCGCTCTGCGACATCATCGTCTGCGACGACGGCTTGCAACACTTGGCGCTGGCACGCGATGTGGAAATCTGCGTATTCGACGCGCGCGGCATCGGCAACGGCTGGCTGCTGCCCGCTGGCCCCTTGCGCGAGACCTGGCCGCGCCGCACCGCGGCGGACGATTTGTTGCTCTGCACCGATGGGCAGCCGCCAGAAGTGGCGCCGCGCGCCGCCTCTGGCCTCTGGGTGGCGCGCCGCCATCTGGCGCGCCGCGCCGTGCGCGCCGACGGAACGCAAATTGCCTTGACCGAACTGCGCGGCCAGCCTTTGAAGGCGCTGGCGGGCATTGCGCGCCCGCAGGCCTTTTTTGACATGCTGCGCGACGCGGGCCTGACGCTGGCCGAGCAGCACGCCCTGCCCGATCACCACCCGTTTGCCGACTGGCCCAACAACCCGCCGTCCGACGGCATGGGCCTGATCTGCACCGAAAAAGACGCCGTCAAACTCTGGCGGCGTGCCCCTGGCGCCTGGGCTGTGCCCCTGGCGCTGGACGTGCCCGCCGCGTTTTTTACCGCGCTGGACGAACGCCTGGCCGCGCGCGGCTATCATGCGCCAACACCTGTGAAATGAGTCTTGCCATGATCGACCCCAAACTGCTCGCGCTGCTGGTCTGTCCCGTCACCAAAGGCCCGCTGGATTACCAGCGCGAAACCGAAGAGCTGATCTCACGCTCGGCCCGCCTTGCGTACCCGGTGCGCGACGGCATCCCCGTCATGCTGGAAGACCAGGCGCGCACCGTGTCGGAAGAAGAAATTGCCAAACTCCCGCCGCGCACGCCGCTGGCGGGCTGACCGTCCCCACCTTACGCATCTTGCCAGAGCGCGCCCTTGCGGAGCGGGCGCTTTCCGCATTGCCCTGGCTCTCTGACGCCGCTCGTACAAGCCCATGCCATTTACCGTACTGATTCCCGCGCGACTGGCCTCGACCCGGCTGCCTGACAAACCCCTGGCCGACATTGCCGGCAAACCCATGGTGGTGCGCGTGGCCGAGCGGGCGCGCCAAAGCCGCGCGGCGCGCGTGGTGGTGGCCACCGACGCCGCGCGCATCGCCGAAGCCTGCGCGGCGCATGGCGTCGAAGCGGTGCTCACGCGCGCCAGCCACCCGAGCGGCAGCGACCGGCTGGCCGAAGCCTGCGCGCTGCTGCGCCTGCCGGATGCTGCGGTGGTGGTCAACGTGCAGGGCGACGAGCCGCTGATCGAGCCGGCACTGATCGACCAGGTGGCTGGCACGCTGGCCGCAAGAAGCGACGTACCCATGAGCACGGCGGCGCACCCGATCGAAACGCTGGCCGAATTCGTCAACCCCAACGTGGTCAAAGTCATTCTGGACGCCAGCGGACTGGCGCTGACCTTCAGCCGCGCGCCGCTGCCTTGGTGGCGCGATGGTTTTGCCAACGGCATCCAGGCACTGCCTGCAACACCCGCGCCGCTGCGCCACATCGGGCTTTACGCCTACCGCGCGGGCTTTCTGGGCACCTGGCCGCGCATGCTGCCCGCCCCGCTGGAACAATGCGAAAACCTGGAACAACTGCGCGCGCTCTGGCACGGCCACCGCATTGCCGTGCACATTGCCCGCACCGCGCCCGGCGCGGGCGTGGACACAGCCGAAGACCTGGCGCGCGTGCGCGCGTTATTTGCGGCGCG
>JAISNB010000174.1 GCA_031276435.1 Burkholderiaceae bacterium
GCCTTGAAAAACGAATTGGCCTGCGCAAGTGCAGGCCAATTTTTGTGGAGGCATTCAAAGCAGCGCGCAACTGCCTACCAAAGCTGCCACCAGGGTTTGTCCGGGCGTTGCAGGCCGCGCGTGAGGTAGACGGATTCAGGGTAGTTCTTCTTGAGCACGCGCAAGCTGTCTTCGCGCAAATCGGCCATGCCCAGTTTGTCGTAGGCCTGGGTCAGGATGTACAGCGCCTCTTCCAGCGCGGGGGCGTCGCGATAGTCGGTGATGGCCTGCTGCGCGCGGTTGATGGCGGCCACGTAGGCGCCGCGCTCGTAGTAGTAGCGCGCCACGTGGACTTCGTTTTGCGCCAGCATGTTGATGGTGTAGCGCATGCGCGCGCGCGCGTCGGCGGCGTAGCGCGAGTCGGGAAAGCGCGTGACCAGTTCGCTGAACGATTCAAACGCTTCCTTGGCGGCGCGCTGGTCGCGTTCGGACAGGTCCTGGCGCGAGAGAAAGGAAAACAGCCCCAGTTCATCGTTGAAGTTGATGACGCCTTTGAGGTAGAGCGCGTAGTCCAGCGCCGCGCTGGACGGGTGCAGCCGCATGAAGCGATCCAGCGTGGCAATGGCTTCGGGCCGGGCGCCGTTCTTGTATTGGGCATAGGCTTTGTCAAGCTGCGCCTGCTGCGCCAGCGGCGTGCCCGCGGCGCGCCCTTCCAGCGTTTCCAGCAGGGCGATGGCCTTGTCGTAGGACGAGGCATCCATCTCGTCCTTGGCTTCGGCGTAGATGCGGTTGGGACTCCAGCCAGCCGTTTGCTCTGGCGTTCCAGAGGCGCAGGCCGCCAGCAGCAGCAGCATGGCGGCGGCGCACAGGCCAGCCGCTGATAATCGGGAGCAAGGTTGCACGGGGAATGGCCCTGTTTGAGTGACGCTTGAAACAGTCCCGAAAGATTATATCGACGCCTTGCGCGCCGCCCGCTGGCGCGCCGCAAGCCGCGCCAGATGACGACGACGATGTGCTGGTGGACGACGCGCCGGATGGTGGGGCCGAGTCGCGCGCGCTGCTGGTGCCCGCCGGGTGGCACGGGCAGCGGCTGGATCGGGCGCTGGCGGCGCTGGTGCCTGAGTTGTCGCGCAGTTATTTGCAGCAACTCATCGAAGGCGGGCAGCTTGCGCTCAATGGCGCGCGCGCCAGCAAACCGGCGCTGCGCGTCAAGGCTGGCGATGCGCTGTGCCTGCGGATTTTGCCAACGCCGCAGTCGCAGGCGTTTGTGCCACAGGCCATGGCGCTTGAGGTGGTGTTCGAGGACGAGCACCTGGCCGTCATCGACAAGCCCGCGGCTCTGGTGGTGCATCCCGCGCCCGGCAACTGGGGCGGCACCTTGCTCAACGGCTTGCTGGCGCGCGACGAGAGGGCGCGGCAATTGCCCCGGGCGGGCATTGTGCACCGGCTGGACAAGGACACCAGCGGCCTGATGGTGGTGGCGCGCAGCCGGGCCGCCATGGCGGGCCTGGTGGAGCGGCTGGCCGCGCGGCAGGTGCGGCGCGAGTATGTGGCGCTGGCGCACGGGGCGTGGCGCGGGGCGGCGCAACGGACAGTCGATGCGCCCATCGGGCGCGATCCGCGCAACCGCCTGCGCATGGCGGTGGTCGATCTGGAGAAAAATGCCGGAAAAGCCGCGCAGACATTTGTGACGCTGCTGCACAATTCAGAGCAAGGCTGCGTGCTGCAATGCCGTCTGGGCACGGGCCGCACGCACCAGATTCGCGTGCATCTGGCGCATCTGGGGCATCCGCTGCTGGCCGACGCGCTGTACGGCGGCGCGCCCGCCGCGGGTTTGACGCGGCAGGCGCTGCACGCGCGGCGCCTGGCTTTCGAGCACCCGGTCACCTTGCAGCCGCTGGCTTTCGACTCGCCCCTGCCGCCCGACATGGCGCAGGCCATGCGGCAATGGGCGCTTGGCTACAATCTGCCCGAGTGACTGGACGGACATCGCGCTGCCCGCGCGGTGTTCGCGGGGCCAGGGGCCAGCCGGCGTTCTGGTGACAGCGCCGCCGCTTCCAATTCCATTGTTTCCTGCCAGAGCGCACGAGTCTGCTCAATTGCCACACAACCGCACAATCCAGATATGAATACCGTGGAGGCCAAGCGCGTCCTGGAGACGGCGCTCATTTGCGCGACCGAGCCGCTGAAGGTTTCAGCCATGCGCACCCTGTTTGCCGACATGCTGGGCGCCGATACCATCAAGGCGCTGCTGGACGAGTTGCAGGACGACTGGGCGCAGCGCGGCCTGGAACTGGTGGCTGTGGCCAGCGGCTGGCGCTTCCAGAGCCGTCCCGCCATGCGCGAGTACCTGGACAGGCTCAATCCCGAAAAACCGCCCCGGTACAGCCGCGCCACGCTCGAAACCCTGGCCATCATCGCCTACCGGCAGCCGGTCACGCGCGGCGACATGGAAGACATCCGGGGCGTGACCATCGGCTCGCAAATTCTCAAGCAGCTTGAAGAGCGCGGCTGGGTCGAGGTGATCGGCCACCGCGAAACCGTGGGCCGTCCCGCGCTTTACGCCACGACGCGGCAGTTTCTGGACGATCTGGGGCTGGCCTCGCTCGATCAACTGCCGCTGCTCGAAGCGCCGCCCGCCCAGGACGCGCCAGCCATGCAGGCGGCCCTGGCCGACATGTTGGGCGAAGAGGCCGATGCCACCACCAGCGGCGCCGCGCCTGAAAGCGCCGGGGCACTGCCAGAAGCAGGCCACGCGGCGCAAACGCCGGAGTTTGCCGATTCCACCGCCGGGCTTTGGGCCGCGCCCGATGCGCTGCCACAGGCGCAAGACGAACCCGCCGAACCCGCGCGCGACGCAGCGGCGCCCCCCCAGCCCGATGCCGCATGGCCGCACGACCCGGAGCCGCAGCCATGACGCGCAAACGCACCACCGCCGCCGCCGTCGCCCGCAGGGGCGCGCCGCCCGCGCGCGCTGCCGCAACCCATGCGCCAAGCACGGCGGCAGAAGTGGTGAACATGGCCGACGTGATTTCTGGCCGCTACGACAGCGAATCGGAATGCGTCGGCAACGACGCTGCCGACGCCGACACCGCCGCGATGGCGCCGCCCGCCAGGCGCGTTCTGGAGCCGCAGGCCGACAGCCCCAAACTGCACAAGGTGCTGGCGCAGGCGGGACTGGGTTCGCGCCTGGAGATGGAGCAGTTGATTGCGCAGGGGCGCATCTGCGTCAACAGCCAGCCCGCACACATCGGCCAGCGCATCCGGTTTGGCGATCAGGTCAAAATCAACGGGCGGCCCATCCAGTGGCGCATTGCGCCGCCGCCCGCGCGCGTGCTGGCCTACCACAAGCCGGCAGGCGAGGTGGTGACGCACGACGATCCGCAAAACCGGCCCACGGTGTTTCGCAAGCTGCCGCGCCTGACGCGGGGCAAATGGCAATCGGTGGGGCGGCTGGACATCAACACCGAAGGGCTGCTGCTGCTGACCAACTCGGGCGAGCTGGCCAACCGCCTCATGCACCCGCGCTTTGGCCTGGAGCGCGAATACGCCGTGCGCGTGCTGGGCGCGCTCTCCGAGGCGGAAAAACAGCGCCTGCTCGACGGCATCACACTGGACGACGGGCCAGCGCGCTTTGGCGCCATCGCTGATGAAGGCGGCGGCGGCGAAGGCGTCAACCAGTGGTACCGCGTGACGATTTCCGAAGGCCGCAACCGCGAGGTGCGGCGCATGCTGGAAGCCGTGGGCCATGCCGTCAGTCGGCTGATCCGTATCCGCTACGGCGCCATGATGCTGCCGCGCGGCCTCAAGCGCGGCCAGTGGCTGGAACTGGGCGAGCGCGACATCCAGTCCCTGGGCGCCGCCGCTGGCGTGGCTGCGGACACGTTGCGCGGCCAGCAGCAGCCACCGCCGCCGCCGCGCGCGGCGCGCCGTGGCGGCGCGCCAGACCGTGGCAAGGCGGCAGGCCCGCGGCCCAACCGGGGCGGCGGTTATGGTGGCTATGGCGGCGCGCGCGGCAACACTGAAGGCGACGGATACGCCGCCGCCATGGGCAGCGGCAGCGCTGGCAACTGGCGCGGCGCAGGCGGCGGCCCCGCCCGCAAGGCGCGCGGCGCGGCGGCGGCGGCCAGCCAGATCGATCCGCGCAAAACGTCGGCGGGCTACATTGGCGCTGATGCCTACCAGCAGCAGCGGCAGCGCAAGCGCAGCGCGCAGGGGCAAAACCCCCTGGGGCAAAAACGGCGCGCTCCCGGCAAGCCGGGCAGCGGCGGCAGGCCGCGCCAGGGCCGCTGAGAACGGTTGCCAGAGCGCGCGCATATTCCCGGGCGCGGCAAGGGGCCGCCGTGAAACACGGCTTTGCGCGCCAGCGGCAACTGGCCGGTTAAAATCAAACGCTTTGTTCCACGCGGACAAAATCCTTATTTTTCAAACTGTTACCGCTGCAAGAAAGAGATATTCACATGGCCGTTGAACGCACCTTGTCCATCATCAAGCCCGATGCCGTTGCCAAAAACGTGATCGGCCAGATTTACGCGCGCTTTGAGGCGGCGGGTCTGAAAATCGTGGCGGCGCGCATGGCGCACCTGTCGCGCCGCGAGGCCGAGCAGTTCTACGCCGTGCACAGGGAGCGCCCCTTCTTCAAGGATCTGGTGGACTTCATGGTCTCGGGGCCGGTGATGATCCAGGTGCTCGAAGGCGCGAACGCCATTGCCAGAAACCGCGAACTGATGGGCGCCACCGACCCCAGAAAGGCCGACAAGGGCACCATCCGCGCCGACTTTGCCGACAGCATCGATGCCAACGCCGTGCACGGCTCCGACGCGCCCGAAACCGCGGCTGCCGAGATGGCTTTCTTCTTTCCGGGCCTGGCGATTTACACGCGCTGAGCCGTCTTCGTCTGCCAATGGCCCCAATGGTCAACTTGCTCGATTTCGATCTCGACGCGCTGGCCGCCTATTGCGAACAACTGGGGGAAAAGCGTTTTCGCGCCATCCAGTTGTTCCGGTGGGTGCACCAGCGCGGTGCGGCTGATTTCGGGCAAATGACCGATCTGGCCAGATCGCTGCGTGAAAAACTCGCGCACCGTGCGCGGGTGGGCGCCCTGCCGGTCATCGGCCAGCACGCTTCGGGCGACGGCGTCATCAAGTGGCTGTTCGATGTAGGCGATGGCAACGCCGTGGAAGCGGTGTTCATCCCGGAGGGCGAACGCGGCACACTGTGCGTGTCCTCGCAAGCGGGCTGCGCCATGGCCTGCCGCTTTTGCGCAACCGGTCACCAGGGCTTTTCACGCAACCTGACCACGGGCGAAATCGTGGCGCAACTGTGGTTTGCCGAGCATTTTCTGCGCCGCCACCTGGGGCGCGCCGAGCGCGTCATCTCCAACGTGGTGATGATGGGCATGGGCGAGCCGCTGCAAAACTACACGGCCCTGGTGCCGGCGTTGCACACCATGCTCAGCGACCACGGCTACGGCATCTCGCGCAGGCGGCTGACGGTTTCCACCTCGGGCGTCGTGCCCATGATGCAGCGGCTGGCGCAGGATTGTCCGGTGGCGCTGGCCGTGTCGCTGCACGCGCCCGACGACGCCTTGCGCGACGAACTGGTGCCGCTCAACCGCAAATACCCGATCGACACACTGCTGGCCGCCTGCACCGGCTATCTGGCGCGCGCGCCGCGCGACTTCATCACGTTTGAATACTGCATGCTCGATGGCGTAAACGACGCGCCCGAACACGCCCGGGCGCTGATCGATCTGCTGGCGCGCCATGCCCGCGCCGGGCTGCGCGCCAAATTCAACCTCATTCCGTTCAACCCGTTTCCCGCTTCCGGGCTGCGGCGCTCTGGCGCTGCCCGCGTGGCGGCGTTTGCCCGCATGCTTGGCGAGGCGGGCATCGTCACCACGGTGCGCCGCTCGCGCGGCGACGACATCGACGCGGCCTGCGGCCAGTTGGCAGGCGATGTGCGGGACCGCACCCGCGTGCACCAGCGGCTGGCGCGCCGCCACCCGGTTGCCTTGCCGTCAGCGGGCGCGCTGTGAGACCATTGCTTTACGGAGAACCCATACCATGACTTTTGACCACTCGCCATTGCGACGCGCCCTGAAAAGCGTGTGTTTCGGGTTGACCTGCGCCGCCACCGCTGCCGCCGGGGCGTTCGCGCTGCTGGGGCTGGCCGGATGCACCACGCCGGGCGGCTACGCGGGCGAATTGCCCAGCGAGCTGCACACGGCCCAGGACGACAGCCAGGCGCGTCGGCATGCGCGCACCCGGCTGGCCCTGGCCTCGGCCTATTACGAAGGCGGCAAAACCATCGTGGCGCTGGACGAACTCAAGAAAGCCATGCAAATCGACCCGTCCTTTGGCGACGCCTACAACCTGGGCGGACTGATCTACATGCGGCTCAACGACATGGCGCGCGCCGAAAGCCATTTTGAGCGTGCCGTCTCGATCAACCCCGGCGACGGCAACGCCTGGCACAACCTGGGCTGGCTGCGCTGCCAGCAAGAGAAATACCCCGCGGCGGCGCAGGCGTTCCAGCGCGCGGCGGCCATCCCGACCTACCCCGACAAGGCGCGCACGCTGCTGGCCGAAGGCGTTTGCGAGTCGCGCGCGGGCGATCGCGCGGCTGCTGAGGCCTCGCTCAAGCGCGCCTACGCGCTCGATCCGGGCCACCCCGTCATCGCCTACAACCTGGCCAAGCTGATTTATCTGCGCGGCGACGCGGCCAGCGCGCGGTTTTACCTCCAGCGGCTCAACAGCAGCGAATACGCCAATGCCGAAACGCTCTGGCTGGGCATCCAGGTGGAAAACAAGCTGAACAATCCGCAGGCCATGCAGCAACTGGCCGCCCAATTGCGCAAGGACTTCCCCGATTCCGGGGAAATTCGTTTGTACGACCGGAAGGCTTTCGATGAGTGACAGCACATCCCCGACCGAAGGCGCTCAAGAGCAGCCGCCGCCCTCTGGCGGCAGCGCCGCCACTGCCGCCGCTGATACCCCAGGCGCCCCGGACTCGGCTGGCGCCATGCTGCGCGATCTGCGCGTGGCCGCTGGCGTGGACATGAGCGTTCTGGCCAGCGCGCTGAAGATATCGCCCGGCAAAATCGAGGCGCTGGAGGCCAACCAGTTCGAGCGGTTGCCCGACATCGCCTTTGCGCGCTCGCTGGCGGCGACCGTCTGCCGCCACCTTGGCGCCGATGCCCGCGCCGTACTGGCGCTCATGCCCGCCAGCGTATCGGGCCTGCGCGTCAACAACGGGGCCATCAACCAGCCGTTTTATCGCCAGGGCGACAGGCCCACGCCGCTGCTGCGCACCGGACCATCGCGCAATCTGTTGATCGCGGTGGGTGTGGTTCTGGTGTGCGTGCTGCTGGTGGGGCTGTGGCCCACGCTGCCAATCCGGCTTGACGCCGACGCGCCAGAGCCACCACCGACAGAAGCGCAAACCGTGGTGCCCCCCGATGGCTTTGTGCTGGAGGAGAGCAGCACAGCGGCGCTGGAATCTGACGCATCGGCAGCAGCGCCTGCGGCGGCGGCAACGCCGGGTGGGGTGGCCTCCTCTGCCGCGTCGGCGGCCCAGGGCGCTGGAGCGGCCTTGATGCAGTTTGTCGCCAGCGACGAGGTCTGGATCCAGGTGCTTGATGCCGAAGGCAAAACACTGCTGGAGCGCACCTTGCAGGCGGGCGACGCGGCCAGCCTGGCCACCGGGGCGCTGCCCCTGTCGGTCAAGGTGGGGCGCGCGAACGCCGTGACCGTCAAAGTGCGCGGTCGGCCATTTGCCATCCAGCAAGGCCAGCAGCCAGGCGACGTGGTTCAGTTCAAGGTCCGCTAATGCCCGCTCTCCAGGCGCCGATTGCGGTGGCCCAACCCGCGCCGCGCCGCTCGCGCCAGGCGCGCGTGGTCTGGGGCGCGCGCGCCGTCACGGTGGGCGGCGACGCGCCCGTGCGCGTGCAGTCCATGACCAACACCGACACGCAGGACGCCAGCGCCACGGCCATCCAGATCAGGGAACTGGCACTGGCGGGCAGCGAACTGGTGCGCATCACCGTCAACACGCCCGAGGCCGCCGGACAAGTGCCCCGCATTCGTGAGCAGCTTGACCGCATGGGCCTGGACGTGCCGCTCATTGGCGACTTCCACTACAACGGCCACCGCCTGCTGACCGAATACCCGGCCTGCGCCGAGGCGCTGTCCAAATACCGCATCAACCCGGGCAACGTGGGCAAGGGCGACAAGCGCGATCGCCAGTTCGCGCAAATGATCGAGGCCGCGCTGCGCTGGAACAAGCCGGTGCGCATCGGCGTCAACTGGGGCAGCCTGGATCAGCCATTGCTGTCCGCGCTGATGGACGCCAACCGCCGCCGCGCCCAACCCTGGGAGACGCGCCAGGTCATGTACGAGGCGCTGGTCACATCGGCCATCGAATCGGCCCGCGCCGCCGTCGATCTGGGCATGGCGCCCGCTCAGGTGATTTTGAGTTGCAAGCTCAGTGGCGTGCAGGACCTGGTGGCGGTGTACCGCGCGCTGGCTGGCCGCTGCGACTTCCCCTTGCACCTGGGCCTGACCGAAGCGGGCATGGGCGACAAGGGCACGGTAGCTTCCACGGCGGCGCTGGCCCTGTTGCTGCAAGAGGGCATCGGCGACACCATTCGCGTCAGCCTGACGCCGCGACCTGGCGAATCGCGCACGCGCGAGGTGGTGGTCGCCACCGAAATCCTGCAGGCGCTGGGGCTGCGCGCATTCGTGCCCAGCGTCACGGCCTGCCCCGGCTGCGGGCGCACCACCAGCACCACATTCCAGGAACTGGCCCGGCAGATCGACGAGCACCTGCGCGCGCAAATGCCCCTCTGGCGCGCCCAGTATCCGGGCGTCGAAACGCTCAGGGTCGCCGTCATGGGCTGCATCGTCAACGGGCCGGGCGAGAGCAAACACGCCGACATCGGCATCAGCCTGCCGGGCACGGGCGAAGCGCCCGCGGCGCCCGTATTCATCGACGGGCAAAAAGCCCTGACCCTGCGCGGCGAGCACATCGCCTCGCAATTCCATCAAATCGTCGAGCAATACATCCAGCAGCGTTTTGGCAGCGCCGCCGCGCCGCGCGCCTGAAGCCGAGCGCGCTGTCAGCAATCATCCAGACCCACAAAAAATGTCCAGCCACAAGCCAATCACCGCCATCAAGGGCATGAACGACATTCTTCCGCCAGATTCAGCGCGCTGGGAATGGCTGGAACATGTGGTGCGCCAGACCATGGCGGCCTTTGCCTACCGCAACATCCGCACGCCCATCGTCGAACACACGCAACTGTTCGCGCGCGGCCTGGGCGCGGCCACCGACGTGGTCGAAAAGGAAATGTATTCGTTTGAAGACCGCGCCGACAAACACGGCAGCGCCGACCACCTGAGCCTGCGGCCCGAAAACACCGCTGGCGTGGTGCGCGCCGTGGCCGAACACAACCTGCTCTACGACGGCGGCAAACGGCTGTTCTACATGGGGCCGATGTTCCGGCGCGAGCGGCCACAGCGTGGCCGCTACCGGCAGTTCCACCAGATCGGCGCCGAAGCACTGGGCTTTGGCAGCCCGCAAATCGATGCCGAAATCATCTTGCTCGCGGTCGAATTGTGGCGCGCGCTGGGCATCGGCAACTGGCATCTGGAACTCAACAGCCTGGGTCAGCCGGGCGAACGCCGCGCGCACCGGCAGGCGCTGATCGATTACTTTGAAGCGCACGCCAGCCAGCTTGACGAGGACGCGCGCCGACGCCTGCACCTCAACCCGCTGCGCATCCTGGACACCAAAAACCCGGCCATGCAGGCGCTGGTGGAAGCCGCACCCAAGCTCGTGGACCATCTGGGCGAAGCCTCGCTGCGCCACTTCGAGCAGGTGCAGGCCATCCTGCGCGCCAGCGGCGTTGCCTGCCGCATCAACCCGCGCCTGGTGCGCGGACTGGATTACTACAACCTCACGGTGTTTGAATTCATCACCGAAAGCCTGGGCGCGCAGGGCACCATCTGTGGCGGCGGGCGCTATGACTACCTGATCGAGCAACTTGGCGGCAAACCCGCGCCCGCCGTGGGCTGGGCCATGGGCGTCGAGCGCGTACTGGAACTGCTCGCGCAAGAAGGCATTGCCGCGCCGCAACCCGCGCCCGACGCCTATGCTGTCCTGCCCGATGACGCCGCGTCGCCGCAAGCCATGCATTGCCTGCAACAATTGCGCGCGCTGGGCGTGCGGGTGCAAATGCACGCCAGCGCGGGCGAAGGCCTGGGCAGCATGAAAAGCCAGCTCAAAAAAGCCGACGCATCGGGCGCGCGTTTTGCGCTGATCTTTGGCGCCGACGAACTGGCCGCGGGCCAAGTCACCATCAAGGCCTTGCGCGACGGCGCGGGCGCGCAGCAACAGCAGCCGCTGACTCAGGTGCAAGCCTGGGCCAGCGGCCTAAAATCGGCAAACTGATCTGGAAGCGTTTTCATGGCCATTCAAATTCAAAATCTCGATCTGCAAGAGCAGGAACAGCTCGACCAACTCAAACACTTCTGGCGCAAGTGGGGCAATCTGATT
>JAISNB010000193.1 GCA_031276435.1 Burkholderiaceae bacterium
TTGCTTTCGATCTCAACCGGCACGAGAACGTCGGCATTGGCCAGGGCGACTTTGAGCACAACCTCGGTATTGACGCCCGGGTCTTCGGGCGTGATGAAGCGGATCTGGCCGTCTTTTACAAGCAAGCCCTCCGCGTTGCCCGTGACCACGGAAACCTGCTGGGTTTTCAGATCAGCGGGAAGATCCAGCCATGACAGATCCAGGGCCACGACATCTGCGTAGTCGCCATGTTGGACATCCCGCACTTGCTCGGGCGCTGGTGAAGGAGTCGGGGACGGGCTTGGCGCTGGCGATGGAGCGGGCGTTGGAGAAGGCGCTGGCGTTGGTGACGGAGTGGGCGCCGGGGACGGGGCAGCTTCGGGCGATGGCGCAAGCGCCGTTGGCGGAGCCAGTGCCGCGCACGCGCCAAGCAGCGCTGCAAGGGCAAAGGCCGCGCCAATTCTGAAAAAGCGCGTCCAGCGGCGCCCGCGCCCGGGTTGTTGGGGTGGAAGGGCAAAATCAAACATGGTCACCTCTTTCGCATGGGGTTTATCACCCGTTACCTCGTCCGGGCCACGGCCCTTGCCAGCGCGCCAGCAGATGCGCGCATGTGCGTCAGTGCGGCGGCAATTGCACAAAAATTTCGTTGGGGCGGACCATGCCCAGTTCCATGCGGGCTTTTTCCTCGACCATGCCCAGGCCAGCGCGCAAGTCCTCGATTTCGGATTGAAGCTGGTCGATTTGCAACTGGACTGCGGCGTTGGCCGCGGTTTGCTGGAGCAGCTTTTCCCGCAGGGCGGCCACGTTGGGCACGCTGCCCCGGCCAAACCACAGTTGCGTGTGCAGCACGACCAGAATCAGCACGAGAATGAGCGGAACAAGGCGTTGCGTCATGTGCTCGATTGCTCAGAATGCGTGTGTTTCAGGGGCAAAATTGTAACCTTTTGTAGTATAACCGGCGCGCTGCCGCGCGGATTGCCCCTGAAAGCGCGCCCGCCATCGCGCCTAGCGCCGCAGGTTGTAGAAGGCCGCGCGGCCCGGGTATTGCGCCATGTCGCCCAAGTCTTCCTCGATGCGCAGCAACTGGTTGTATTTGGCCATGCGGTCAGAGCGGCTGAGGCTGCCCGTTTTGATTTGACCGGCGTTGGTGCCCACGGCGATGTCGGCAATGGTGGAGTCTTCGGTTTCGCCCGAGCGGTGGCTGATGACGGCGGCGTAACCGGCGCGCTTGGCCATTTCGATGGCCTGGAAGGTTTCAGTGAGCGTGCCAATCTGGTTGATCTTGATGAGGATGGCGTTGGCGATGCCCTTGTCGATGCCTTCCTGGAGAATCCGGGTGTTGGTGACAAACAGGTCGTCGCCCACCAGTTGCACTTTCTGGCCGAGTTTTTCGGTCAGCAGTTTCCAGCCGTCCCAGTCGCCTTCGGCCATGCCGTCCTCGATGCTGATGATGGGGTATTTGTCGACCCATGTGGACAGCACGTCGCTCCACTGTGCGGCCGACAGGCGCAGCCCGCCTTCGCCAGCGAGTACGTAGCGGCCTTCCTGGAAGAACTCGCTGGCCGCGCAGTCGAGCGCCAGCACCACGTCCTGCCCGGCGGTGTAGCCAGCGGCGGCCACGGCCTCAAGAATGAGCTGGATGGCCGCCTCGTGGTTGGCCACGCTGGGCGCAAAACCGCCCTCGTCGCCCACGGCGGTGGACATGCCCTTGCCGTCGATGATTTTCTTGAGCTGCTGGAACACCTCGGCACCGCAGCGCAGGGCCTCGCGGAAGCTGGCCGCGCCCACGGGCACGATCATGAATTCCTGCAAGTCCAGCGAGTTGTTGGCGTGCGCGCCGCCGTTGATGACGTTCATCATGGGCACGGGCAACTGGCAGCCGTTCATGCCGCCAAAGTAGCGGTACAGCGGCAGGCCGGATTCTTCGGCGGCGGCGCGCGCCACGGCCATGCTGACGGCCAGCGTGGCGTTGGCGCCCAGGCGGGCCTTGTTTTCGGTGCCGTCCAGATCGATCAAGGTCTTGTCCAGAAAGGCTTGCTCGCTGGCGTCCAGACCCAGAACGGCCTCGCTGATTTCGGTGTTGATGTGCTCAACGGCCTTGAGCACGCCCTTGCCGCCAAAGCGTTTCTTGTCGCCGTCGCGCAGTTCGATGGCTTCGCGGCTGCCGGTGGACGCGCCCGAGGGCACCGCCGCGCGGCCCATGACGCCGCTCTCCAGCAGCACGTCGGCCTCGACGGTGGGATTGCCGCGGCTGTCGAGGATTTCTCGTCCAACAATGTCAACAATGGCACTCATGGTTTACTCCTGTCAATTGGATCAATGGGATGCAAGCAAATATCGGAAACTGGGAAGCGGACTGCCCGTGCGGTGAAAGCCGGGATTTTGCGCGCTGTTCAGGTTGACGTACACGCGCGTTGCCTTGGGCAAAGCCCGGTAAGTGCCGCTGTCGCGGTCAACCAGGAAATCGCCGAACAAAAAGCTCAAAAAAAGATACCTGCCGCCCGGCAGCAGGGCGGTTCGGTGGGGAAGAAATCCGTCGGCGAGTGCATGCTTGTGTGTATATTTGACGGCCTTGAATCGGAAAAGCGGCGCACTGGACTTCCTGGGAGAAATGATTTTCTCGCCGTCGCCGTTGTCGAAGGTTTTGAAGCGCCAACCGAAGCCGCCGTGCCGCATCCAGACATCGGCAGCGCCAGAACCGGTTGAGTGAAAGGAGATGAAAGGCAATCCGGTCAGCGTCGCGCCATTTTCCAGCCGCAAAATGCCGTCCGCAAACGAATCCAGCCGGAACTTGCCCTGGGGAGGCGTGACACAAAGCCATTCCGATTCCTGCCCGCCCTCAAACCAGCGCTCAAAGCAAAGACTGTTGTCGCCAACGAGGAAATACCTTACCCACGAATTAACATCGCGCGCGATTTCTTCGGACACAGGTGAAAGGTTATGCGTGTCAAGGCGCATCAGCGTGTTGCTTGCTCCAACCCGCACGATATAGAGA
>JAISNB010000029.1 GCA_031276435.1 Burkholderiaceae bacterium
ATGAGAACGGGCTGTTGCGCAGAGGCGGCGATGACTTCGGTTTCAAAGTTTTGGATCGTGACGTCGATCATGGTGTTCCAGTACAGGCAGAATTCAGGGTAACAAAGGCCATTGTGCAATACCTCTTATGACCGCAGCATGCATCGGGGTGGTGATGGGTTCCAGCAGCGACTGGGAGACCATGCAGCCCGCAGTACAGATTCTTCAGCAATTCGGCATTGCCCATGAGGCGCGTGTGGTGTCCGCGCACCGCATGCCCGACGAGATGTTTACCTACGCCGAGAGCGCGGCGGGGCGCGGCTTGCGCGCCATTATTGCGGGTGCGGGCGGCGCGGCGCATTTGCCGGGCATGCTGGCGGCCAAGACGCTGGTGCCGGTGCTGGGCGTGCCGGTGCCGTCGCGGCATCTGGACGGGGTGGATTCGCTGCACGCCATCGTGCAAATGCCAAAGGGCGTGCCAGTGGCCACTTTTGCGATCGGGCAGGCGGGCGCGGCCAACGCGGCGCTGTTCGCGGTGGCCATGCTGGCGGCCAGCGACGCGGCGCTGGGCGCCCGGCTGCAAGCCTGGCGCTCTGAGCAAACGGCGGCGGCGCGCGCCATGACGCTGCCGCCCGTAGCGGCGGAGCTGGCGCGATGAGGCGCCAGGCGGCAGCGGCTGCCGCCGCCTGGCCCGTTCTTGCGGGCCGCGCCGCGCAAGGTCACGCGGTGACACTGGGCGTGCTGGGCGGCGGCCAACTGGGCCGCATGTTTGTGCATGCCGCGCAGACGCTGGGCTATGCCGTGGTGGTGCTCGATCCAGACCCGGCCAGTCCGGCAGGCCAGGTGGCGCAGCACCAGATCCAGGCCGATTACCTGGACGCCGACGCGCTGCGCGAGCTGGGCGCGCGTGCGCAGGCCATTACCACCGAGTTCGAGAACGTGCCCGCGCGGGCGCTGGCCGATCTGGCGCGGCTGCGGCCAGTGGCGCCGTCAGCCGATGCCGTGGCCATCGCGCAGGACCGGATTGCGGAAAAAGCGCACTTTGCCCGCTGCGCCGCGCAAAGCGGCGTCGCGCCCGCGCCGTATGCGGTCATTGAGCGCGCGGCCGATTTGCAAGCCACCGCCGCACTGCTGCCCGGCATTTTGAAAACCGCGCGCCTGGGCTACGACGGCAAGGGCCAGGCCAGCGTGGACAGCGCCGCTGAACTGGCCGCGGCCTGGCACAACCTGGGCGGCGTGCCCTGCGTGCTGGAGCGGCGTCTGCCGCTGGCGCAGGAATGTTCGGTGATTGTGGCGCGCGGGCGCGATGGCGCGGTGGTGCACTTTCCACCGCAGCGCAACCTGCACCGCGCGGGCATTCTGGCGGTCACTGAAGTGTTTGCGGGCAACCTGCCCGACGGCGCGGCCAGCCAGGCCTTGCGGGCCGCTGAAAGCATTGCCTGCCAGCTCGATTACGTGGGCGTGCTGTGCGTGGAATTCTTTGTGCTGCATGACGGCGCGCTGGTCGTCAACGAGATGGCGCCCCGCCCGCACAACAGCGGGCATTACACGGTGGACGCATGCGACTGCTCGCAATTCGATTTGCAGGTGCGCGCGCTGGCGGGGCTGCCGCTGACGCAACCCAGGCAGCACAGTGCGGCGGTCATGCTCAACCTGCTTGGCGATCTCTGGCTGCGCCCCGATGGCAACGGCGACGGCAGCGCCGAGCCGCCATGGGACAAGGTGCTGGCGCTGCCCGGCGCGCACCTGCACTTGTACGGCAAGGCACACCCGCGCCGCGGACGCAAGATGGGGCACCTGACCATGACGGGCGCCAGCGCCAGCCAAGCGCGCGCTGGCGCCTTGCGGGCCGCGCAAATCCTGGGCATCGAGCCTTTCTGAAGCCCCGGAGTGCACCCCTCATGACCACGCGCGACGGCAAAGACACGCAAGCCATTGCACAGGCCGTCGAGGCGCTGGCGCAAGGCGATCTGGTGGGCCTGCCGACCGAAACCGTGTACGGCCTGGCGGCCAATGCCTGCGACGACGCGGCGGTGGGGCGCGTCTTCAGCCTCAAGGAGCGGCCCGCCAACCACCCGCTGATCGTGCACGTGGCCCAGGCGCAGGATGTGCGCCACTTCGCGGCGCAAGCGTCCGACTTTGCGCAACGTCTCATGCAAACCTTCTGGCCGGGGCCGCTGACGGTGATCTTGCCGCGCCAGCCGCAGGTGGCTGCTGCGGCGGCTGGCCATCTGCCAACCGTGGCCTTGCGCTGCCCGGCGCATCCGGTGGCGCAAACCCTGCTGGCCGCTTGCGCGGCGCGCGGCATGCCCGGCCTGGCCGCGCCAAGCGCCAACCGCTTCGGGCGCGTCAGTCCCACGCAGGCGGCGCACGTGCAAGCCGAGTTTGGCCCGGCGCTGCTGGTGCTCGACGGCGGTCCTTGCGCCGTGGGCATTGAATCGGCCATTGTGGACTGCACGCGCGGCGCGCCCGTGCTGTTGCGACCGGGGCAGATCGATGGCGCGTTGATCGAGGCAGCGGCTGGCTGCGCGCTGCGCGCGCGCAGCGCCGCCGATGCACGTGCGCCGGGTACGCTGGCGGCGCATTATGCGCCCCAGGCCCGGTTGCGGCTGATGGACGCGGCGCAAATTCGCGCGGCGCTCGATGTGCTGGGCGCCGGGGCGGCACACATTGCCGTGTACGCGCGCGCGCCGGTGCGTGCCGCATCGCGGCGCGTCATCGTGCGGCGCATGCCGCAAAACGCGGCGGCGACGGCGCGGGAATTGTTTGCGGCGCTGCGCGAATTTGATGCCGCTGGCGTCAAACTGATTTGGGTGGAGGCGCCACCGCCCGAGCCGCCGTGGGACGGCGTGCGCGACCGGCTGGCGCGCGCCGCGGCCAGCGCGTAAGCGAAGCGGCTTGCGCCCTGCCAGGAGCGGCGGGCGGCGCGGGGTCGTTAAACTTGCCCGGATCAGAATTCTTGCCTGGCTACGGAGATATTGGAATGACTGCAATTTGGACGCGCCCTGTGGCGGCGCTGGCTTTGATGGGCGCCCTGACCGCGCTGCTGCCCGCCTGCGGCAGTTCGGTGGTCGACCAGCTTGAACCCACGCGCATCCTCTCGGTGGGCGACGGAATGGCCGACGTGGGACAAAACGGCTACCAGTTCACCGTCAACGACGGCAGCCGCAACTGGACGCAAATTCTGGCGGCCAACTTTGGCCTCACGCTGAGCGCGGCCAGCGCGGGCGGCTGGAGCTACGCGCAGGGGCATGCGCGCGTCGAAAGGGCCGACGCCACCAGTGGCCTGAACGCGCCCAGTGTCAAAAACCAGATCGACGCCTTGCTGGCGCGCATCGTGTTTGAAGAAAAAGACCTGGTGCTGGTGGGCGGCGGGCTGGACGACATTGTTGACGCCGTGACCGCCACCGGCATCAGCGATGCCACCACGCAAACCGTCAGGGCGGCGGGCCGCGCCCTGGGCGCGCAGGTGCGCCGCCTGGTGGAAGCGGGCGCGCCCTACGTGGTGGTCTCCGGCGTTTACAACCTGGGGCATTCGCCCTGGGCGCGCGAGCGGGGCCAGGCGGGCGACATCGAGCGGCTGAGCACCGCCTTCAACGACGCGCTGCTGCTGTCGATCACCGATTTGAGCCAGCACGTGCTCTATGTGGACGCGGCGCTTTTCTTCAACCTGATCTACAACAACCAGTACACCGTCAGCAACGTGGACGATCCGGCCTGCACCACGCCAACGGCGGCAACCTGCACGCCAGAGACTATCGTTGCCGGAGCTTCTTACGGCAGCTACATGTTTGCCGACAAGCTGTACTTCACGCCCGGCGTGCAAGGTCTGTTTGCCAACGACGGCTACGACCAGAACGCCTACACCCGAATCCGCGACCGCTGGTAACGCGCAGCCGCCGCGCGCGCGCCGCGCCGCAAAAAAGTCAGCGCCGCGCGATGCGGAACACCGCGGTGCTGCTGCGCAGGTTGGCAAGCCAGCGCACTTCGCGCTCGCCCTGCACGCCAAAGGCATCCAGAATGCGCAGATTGTTCTTGCGCGCCAGCGCGGCAAAGTCGCAAAACGTGCCCACACGGATGTTGGGCGTGTCGTACCACTGGTAGGGCAAATGGCGCGTCACCGGCATGCGGCCACGCAGCACCGACAGGCGGTTGGGCCAGTGGGCGAAATTGGGAAACGCAATGATGCCCGTGCGGCCCACGCGCGCGGTTTCGCGCAGCATGGTCTCGGCATTGCGCAGGTGTTGCAGCGTGTAGATTTGCAGCACCACATCGAAGCTCTGGTCGGCAAAGCCGCTCAGGCCTTCGTGCAAATTCAGTTGCAGCACGTTCACCCCTTTTTGCACGCAGGCCTGCACGTTGGCATCGTCGATCTCGATGCCGTAGCCACTGCACTGGCGCGCGCGCATCAGGTGCTCAAGCAGCGCACCATCGCCGCAACCCAAGTCCAGCACGTGCGCCCTGTCGGGCACCAGTTGCGCAACGACTTGCAGCAAAAACGGATCGCTCTCGCTCATGCGCTCACCTCGATGCTCCTGAAATAGGAGCGAACAATGTCCAGATAACGCGCGTCATCGAGCAGGAAAGCATCGTGCCCGTGCGGCGCCTCGATCTCGGCGTAGCTCACCGCCTTGCGGTTGTCGAGCAGCGCCTTGACGATCTCGCGGCTGCGCGCTGGCGAAAAGCGCCAGTCCGTGGTAAAGCTCACCAGCAGAAAACGCGCCACAGCGCGCGCCATGGCCCGCGTCAGATTGCCGCCAAAGGCGTGCGCCGGGTCAAAGTAGTCCAGCGCCCGCGTAATCAGCAAATAGGTGTTGGCGTCGAAGTAGTCGCTGAACTTGTCGCCCTGGTGGCGCAAATAGCCCTCGATCTGGAACTCGATGTCCTGCGTGGAATAGCGGTAGCCGCTGGCGTGCCCGGCCACCGCGTCGCGCAACTGGCGGCCAAACTTTTCGTTCATCACATCGTCGCTGAGGTAGGTGATGTGACCAATCATGCGCGCGATGCGCAGGCCGCGCCGGGGCACCACGCCATGGGCGTAGAAATGGCCGCCGTGGAAATCCGGATCGGTCACGATGGCGCGCCGCGCCACCTCGTTGAAAGCAATGTTCTCGGCCGTCAGGTTGGGCGCGCTGGCAATCACCACGGCGTGGCGCACGCGCCCGGGAAACTGCAAGCTCCAGCTCAGCGCCTGCATGCCGCCCAGGCTGCCACCCATCACAGCAGCCAGTTGCCCGATGCCCAGCGCGTCGAGCAGGCGAGCCTGCGCCAGCACCCAGTCCTCGACCGTGAGCACGGGAAAATCCGCGCCCCAGGCCTGGCCCGTGGCCGGGTTGATGTCGCCGGGGCCGGTAGAGCCAAAACACGAACCCGGGTTGTTGACGCCGATGACGAAGAACCGATGGGTGTCCACCGGCTTGCCCGGCCCGACCATGTTGCTCCACCAGCCCTCGCTGTCGGCCTGCCCCGCGTAGCGCCCGGCCACATGGTGCGATGCGTTGAGCGCGTGGCAGATCAGCACCGCGTTGTCGCGCGCCGCGTTGAGGCGGCCATAGGTCTCATAGGCCAGTCGATACGCCGGCATGCTGGCGCCACTTTGCAGCGCCAGCGGCGCGTCGAAGTGCATGAATTCAGGCGTGGCGATCAGTGGCATGGCAAACAAAAACCGGCTTCGCCAAAGAGACGAAACCGGGCATTCGGCTTCCCTCTTTAGCGGTATTTATCACGCGCCCGCAAGCAGGAAGCAAATCGGCGCAACCGCCGCAGTATAGCGCCGCCCGCAGGCCGCGCCAGTCGCCCGCCAGCACGGGACGCAGTGCCCATGCCCGCGGGCGCGCTTGGCGGCCATTGCAAGGCGCGCTGGCGCGCGGCGGGCAAGAAGCCGCCAACTTAAGGGCTGGCGACGGGCCAGAAGCGGGCGCGAAAAAGCGCGGATTGGCGCGCAAAGATGCAAAAAAGCAACAGTCAATATCCTTGCGGTTGACTCGGATTCAAGCAAATCGCCTGCCCGGGGCGCTTGTGCCGCATAATCCTTCTGGTGTGCGTAAACGTACACATGTGACCGTGCGGTGATTCCAGTCAGGTTTTTCGACTTCCGGCGACATGCCCAGGTGTTTGAAGGCTCCTTGCGGACTCTATCGCTTGTTTTTTTGTTTTTGAGGAGCCCCGTTTAATGGGCAACAAACTTTACGTCGGCAACCTGCCGTATTCGGTGCGAGATAGCGATCTGGAACAGGCCTTCGGGGCCTATGGCACCGTAACCAGCGCCAAAGTCATGATGGAGCGCGACACTGGCCGCTCCAAGGGCTTTGGTTTCGTCGAGATGGGCAGCGACGCCGAAGCGCAGGCTGCCATCAACGGCATGAACGGACAAGCCTTGGGCGGCCGCAGCGTGGTCGTCAACGAAGCGCGTCCCATGGAGCCGCGCCCGCCCCGCTCGGGCGGCGGCGGTTATGGCGGCGGTGGCGGTGGCTACGGTGGTGGCGGCGGCTATGGCGGCGGTCGCCGTGACGGCGGCGGCGGCCAGGATGGTGGCTTTCGCAACCCCTATGGCCCCGGCCCGCGCGGCGGTGGCGGTGGTGGTCGCCGCGATGGCGGCGGACGCAGTGATCGCGGCGGCTACGGCGGCGGCGGTCACGATGGCGGTGACTATTGATTGAATGCGCGCGCCAAGGCGGTGGCTGTTGAAAACGGCGGCTGCCCCAAGTCAAAAAAAGCTCCCCAGGGAGCTTTTTTGATGGCGCGCGGCAAAGCTGGCTGCGCAAGCGCGCTCAGGGGCATGATGGTGCCGCGTACCCTTTCCCCTCGGCATTGCAAGCCAAGCGCGGCAAGAACGCATAAAGGCCGCGCGTGCCATGTTCCCGTCCTTGCGAAGAGTGCAACGCGACGCTGCAATCCATGTGGTTTTCATTTGTGCGATGCCCTTTCTGCTTGCGCCGCGTGGGGGAACCCCCCCTCACCCCAACCCTCTCCCCCACAGGGGCGAGGGGCTGATATGGCGCATTCGCACCGGGCGACCGGCGTCAGAGACCCAGCATTGGCGCGTCGTTGACGCGCGCGCGCACCGGCAGATCGGTGGCGGGCAAGGCGCCCGAAGCGGCACCGGAAGCAGCAGGCAGCGCGCCAGAGGCGACAGGCGCGGGCGCAAAGGTGGGTGTTCTCCTGCAATCGGGGGGCCGGGTGCCCATGTCGGCGGCGCGGTCGAAGGCTTCAAGCTGCGCTGGCGTGCAAGGTTTGGCCGATGGCGAGGGTTGCCCCCAGGCGTTGGCGTCGGCGCGCGCGGTGTTTTCCGGGGTGGCGTAGACGCCGCCATGTTCGATGAAATCGGCCCTGGCTTCTTCGCGCATTTGCCGCACGATTTCTTCCCGCTGGGCCTCGGGCATTTCAGACAGGGGCACGCGGCCCTGGCGGCGGACACATGGGCCGCCTGCACAGTCCTGGTCTACACGCTGCGCGCGGATGTCGTGGTCCCGGCTGGGGTCGTCGGGCAGTCTGGAGCGGCTGGGCACATGGCGCGTCACCCCGCCACCCAAATGCTCGGTTGTCCACGTGATGGGCGCGGATTCTTTGCCATCAGGTTGCGGTGCCGTATAGCCCAAAGTGCCTTCAGGCAGCGGCCCCGGCGGCAGGCCCGCGCGCCAACTGGCGCGGTAGGGTGGCGTGCCAGCCGTGGCGGCAACGTGGACGGGTTCTCCGGCTTTGAGGTCAAGGCGCAGGGGCGCGACGGGCGCGCTGGTGTAGCCCACGCGCAGGCAGGTGTTTTTTCCGATGGGCGCGCCCGGGTCGCTTCGGGCGTTGATCCAACTGGTCATCACGCTTTCGGGCAAGTCATAATCGTCGACGCAGCCGGGAGTGCCTTTTGCGGCCACTTCCAGACGCACGTAGGCGCCGGGCGGCTGGTCCATGGCCCAGCCCTGTTCGTCGTAGCGACAGGCCAGAATGCGGCCCCGCCCGTCCTGGCCGGGGAATACCCTGAATTCCAGATAACCCACGTTCTTGTCTGACAGCAGCGTCATCATTTCGTTGGAGCCAAGGCCTTCGTCCTCCAGCCGGATGCCGCAGCTTCCGGCGGAAAATCTGGGCTGGCCGTCGGCCTGCGTTTGCCCGCACAGCATTCTGGCCTTTTCAGCCTGTTTTTCCAGCCGCTCCTCGTTTTGTCTGAACACCATGCCTTCCTTGTCGATGCACGTATTGCCGCCACCAAACAAAGTCCAGTCAGAGCCGCCCGGGCATTTGCTGTAATAGGCCAGCGACAACGCAAAAACCGTCCCGAGCAGCAGCGCAAAACAAATCAGCGGAGCGGCGACGATGACCTTGATGACCTTGTTTTTATCGTTGCGGATGCCGCGCAGCAGCGCCCAGGCGCCAAACAGGCAGGCGGCAAACAAGATGAATCCGGGCCAGAACGCCGCGCCCGAGATGATGACCGACAGGCCGGTGCCAATGGATTCGATGGATGAGGACATGGTGTGGTTGCTCCTTGAAATTCGTGTGT
>JAISNB010000031.1 GCA_031276435.1 Burkholderiaceae bacterium
CCGCCCGGAAAAACATCAGGGAATGCGTGAAATCCTATCACCGCCAGTACAGCAAAGGCGCGTAAGCCGTCTATGTCCGGGCGATAGGGGTGCTCTGAACGGCCAGGTTGTGGCGCGGTATGCGCCGTAGGTTTTGTCATGAAAACAGCATTTCCGCAGAGCAGATCGGCGGCACAGACCTTCCCGTCAGATGCCTGCCCACTTCGCTGGCTTGACGCCAGTGGTATGCACCAATGGACCGATTCTGGTTTGTTTGTGCATCATTTATATCACAAGCTGCTTACGCGGCTGGAGTGAATTCTGCTTTGCCGCGATGCATCCAACCCCGCGCACGCGGCGCGCCTTTTCCCCCGGATTGGCCGCAATGGATGGCGGCGCGGGCGCGCGGACAAACAATGGCCTATCATCATCCGCTCCCTGCCTTGCGCGCGCCTTCACGCCTCATATGTCGCCTTCGTCTTCTCCCAACGCTTCCAACGCACTGCTGTGGCTGGTGGCCATTGGTTTTTTCATGCAGTCGCTCGATGGCACCATTGTCAACACGGCGTTGCCGTCCATGGCGCGCAGTCTGGGCGAAAGCCCGCTGCACATGCAGGCCGTGGTGGTGGCCTACGCCCTGACCATGGCGGCGGTTATTCCGGCCAGCGGCTGGCTGGCCGACCGTTTTGGCACGCGGCGCGTGTTTCTTTGGGCCATTGTCGTTTTCACCGTGGGTTCGGCTGCGTGCGCGGCGTCGCCCACGCTGCAATGGCTGGTGGCCGCGCGCGTGGCGCAAGGTCTGGGCGGCGCGCTGTTGTTGCCCGTGGGGCGGCTGGCCGTGTTGCGCGCGTTTCCACGCGAGCAGTTTTTGCAGGCCATGAGTTTCGTGGCCGTGCCGGGGCTGATTGGCCCGCTGCTCGGGCCTGCCCTGGGCGGCTGGCTGGTGGAGGCGGCGTCCTGGCACTGGGTGTTTCTGATTAATTTGCCGGTTGGGCTGGCAGGCGCGCTGGCTACGCTGCGCTACATGCCGCAAGACGACGCGCAGCAGCAACAGCAGCCGGGCAGGTTTGATCTGGGCGGTTTTGTCATGCTGGTGACGGCCATGCTGTCCATTTCGCTGGCGCTCGACGGTCTGGGCGGTCTGGGGCTGGGGCACGCGCTGGTGGCTTTGCTGCTGGTGCTGGGCCTGTCCATGCTGACGGCTTACTGGCTGCACGCCCTGAAGGCGCCGCAGCCGCTGTTTGCGCCACGGCTGTTTGGCATTCAGAGTTTTCGCGTCGGCCTGCTGGGCAATTTGTTTGCCCGCATTGGCTCGGGGGCCATGCCCTACCTGATTCCGCTGCTGATGCAGTTGAGCATGGGTTACAGCCCGGCGCAGGCTGGCATGCTGATGCTGCCCATGGCCGCCGCTGGCATTGCCGCCAAGCGTTTTGCCGCGCCCGCCATCGAGCGCCTGGGCTACCGGCGCGTGCTGATTGCCAATACCGCGTTGCTGGGCGGCATGATTGCCAGCTTCGCGCTGATGACGCCCGGCCAGCCGCTGGCGCTGCGCATTGCGCAGATGGCGATTTTTGGCGCCATCAATTCGCTGCAAATGACGGCCATGAACACCGTTACGCTCAAGGATCTGGACAGCGCGGGCGCCAGCGGTGGCAACAGCATGCTGTCCATGGTGCAGATGCTTGGCATGAGTCTGGGCGTGAGCGTGGCCGCTGCCATGCTCACCACGTTTGCCAACTGGTTTGGCGCTGGCGCGACGGCAGCGGCCAGTGGCGGCCCCGATGCCCTGAGCGCGTTTCGCGCCGCGCTGCTGGTCATTGGCGCGCTCACCATTGCCTCGGCGAGCATCTTCTGGCAATTGGCGCCTGAGTCCCTGCGCCCGCAAGAGCGCCGCGTGCGCAGGGCCGAATCGTCACCGCTCGATTGACCGGCGGCGGGCGTCGGCGGCAACTCTTCGCGCGCCGCGCCCGGGGCAAGCCTTGCGCGCTGGCGCGCTACGCTGCCAGGCCCGCCAGTTGCGCGGCATCCCTGGCGATCAGGCCTTCCTCGTTGGTTGCCATCACCAGTGCCACCGGACCGCCGGGCAGCGTGCACACGCCGCCCTTGCCCGCGACCAGGCTGGCGTTTTTTTCGGCATCGATCCTGAAGCCGAACACTTCCAGATGCTTGAGCGTCAATTCCCGGATCAGCACCGAGTTCTCGCCGATGCCGCCGGTGAAAACCAGCGCGTCCAGGCGCTTGAGCGATGTGGCGTGGCCGCCAATGTGCCGGGCCAGCCGGTGCACGAACACGTCC
This sequence comes from Burkholderiaceae bacterium, assembly GCA_031276435.1. Lineage (GTDB taxonomy): Bacteria > Pseudomonadota > Gammaproteobacteria > Burkholderiales > Burkholderiaceae_C > Ottowia. Next base: position 2,275 of record JAISNB010000031.1, read on the forward strand.
AGCGCCAGTGTCGCGCCCTCGTGGCCCCTGGCGCGCGCCTGCTCAAGCTCGCGGCAGTCGTTGGACAGCCCGGAGATGCCGAGCAGGCCCGATTCCTTGTTGAGCATCTTGTCCAGATCGTCGAGCGATGCGCCGGTCGTCTCGGCGATGTACTTGAGCGCGCCAAAATCGACGTCGCCGCTGCGCGTGCCCATGACCAGTCCTTCCAGCGGGGTCATGCCCATCGAGGTGTCCTCGCAGCGCCCGTTGCGTACCGCGCTGACCGAAGCGCCATTGCCCAGGTGCGCGATCACCAACCCGCTGTCTTCGGGATCCAGATTGAGCACGCGCACGGCCTCGCCTGCGATGTAGCGGTGCGACGTGCCGTGAAAACCGTAGCGGCGCACGCCGTTTTCGACCAGGTACTTGTAGGGCAGCGCGTAGGTGTAGGCCGCTGGCTTCATGCTCTGGTGGAACGCCGTGTCAAACACCGCGATCTGCGGAATGTTCTTGAACACCGACAGCGCCGCGTAAATGCCCACCAGTTGCGGCGGGTTGTGCAGTGGCGCCAGTGGCGAGCATTCTTCCAGGCCCTGGATCACATCCGGGGTAATCATGACCGAGCCTGAAAAACGGTTGCCCCCGTGAACCACGCGGTGCCCGATGGCGGCCACGCGCTCCAACAGGGCGCATGCGCGCAACTCCTCGATCAACGCCGTCAGCGCCGCGTCGTGCATGGCGTTTTTGCCCAGATCGGTTTTTTTCCGGTTGCCGTCGGGTTGCTTGAAGCTGATGCTGGCCTTGTCCTGGCCCAGGCATTCAGCCATTCCCGACATGATGGGCACGTCTTCCTTGCCCACCTGAAAAATCGCGAACTTCAGGGAAGATGAGCCGCAATTGAGTACCAATGACAGCGTTGTTGACATAACAAGTCTCCTTATAGATTTTTGAAAAACGACGGCAGTCACCACATGTCATGGTCGCCATCGGCGGAAAAGCAACCAGCCCGCGGCCAGCAGGCCACGGGGCCGGTTGCGGCGAAACACGCCATGGAAACAATCCATGGTCATCCCGGTTGGCCGCCGCTGCTGCCAGCCTGGATGGCCGTCAGCGCGATGGTGAAAATGATGTCGTCCACCAGCGCGCCGCGCGACAAGTCATTCACAGGCTTGCGCAAGCCTTGCATCATGGGGCCGACAGAGACCACGCCGGCGCTGCGCTGCACCGCCTTGTAGGTGGTGTTGCCCGTATTCAGGTCAGGGAATATGAACACAGTGGCGCGGCCCGCAACTGGTGAATCCGGGGCCTTTTGCCGTCCCACCGATGGCACGCACGCCGCGTCGTATTGCAGCGGGCCGTCAATTGGCAGATCGGCCGCTTTCTCGCGGGCCAGGCGCGTGGCCTCGCGCACCTTGTCCACATCGTCGCCCGTGCCGGAGTTGCCCGTGGAGTAGCTGATCATGGCCACGCGCGGCTCTATGCCAAAGGCCTTGGCCGAAGCGGCGCTTTGCAGGGCGATGATCGAAAGCTCTTGCGCCGTGGGGTTGGTGTTGATGGCGCAGTCGCCATAGACAAACACCTGATCGGGCATGAGCATGAAAAACACCGACGAGACCAGCGGCGTCGCCGGATCGGTCTTGATCAGTTGCAGCGCCGGACGCACGGTGTTGGCGGTGGTGTGCACGGCGCCCGAGACCAGGCCGTCCACATCATCCACAGCCAGCATCATGGTGCCCAGCACCACACTGTCGCTGAGCTGCTCGCGCGCCTGTTCTGGCGTCAGGCCCTTGCTCTTGCGCAGATCGACCATGGGCGCGACGTATTTTTCGCGGATGGCGTCGGGGTCGATGATTTCCAGCGACGGCGGCAGTGTCAGCCCCTGCGCCTTGGCCACCTGCGCCACCGCGTCCGGCCTGGCCAGCAGCACGCACCTTGCGATGCCCTTGTCGTGGCACTGGATGGCGGCGTTGACTGTGCGCGGCTCGTCGCCTTCGGGCAGCACGATGCGCTTGGCCGCCTTGCGCGCGCGCTCGATCAACTGGTAGCGGAACGCCGGTGGACTCATCAGCGCGCAGGCTGGCAAGCGCACGCACTTGAGCATTGCGCCAGCGTCGATGGCACCCGCCACCGCGTCCAGCACCTGCTCCATGCGCCCGCAGTCGTCGGCGGCCACGGCGCGCGAAATGCGGCTCAGGCGCGTGGCGGTGTGGTAGCTGTCCAGCCCCACGCGCAACACGGGCGTTCCCTTTTCCAGCGCCGGGCGGACCAGTTGGAAAACACGCTCCTCAATGGCCGACGCGCCAGTCAGCAACAAGCCCGCAAGCTCGATGCCGCGCGCAGCCGCCAGCGCAGTTGCCAGAACCACATCGTCGCGGTCGCCCGAACTGACAATCAGCGCGCCCGGGCGCAGCCGCTCCACCATGCCTGCGACCGAGCGCACCGTGAGCACCGCTTCCAGCATGCGGCGCTGCTGCAGATCGCCCTCGATCAGCACCTCGGCATCCAGATGGCGGACCACATCCAGTGTGCGCGGCGCCATCAGCGCCGGGTTCTCGCCAATCACGCCCCACAGCGGCAGGCCATGCAAATCGCGCTGGACGCTGCTGGCCTCCAGCGCCGCGGGCGCCTTGTTGAAAACCACGCCAGCCACATTCAGCCCATGGCTGGCGCACTGGCGCGCGGCCAGCTCAATTGCGCTGCCGCTGCTGCCACCTGGCTGCGCAACCAGCACAACCTCGGCATGCAGGCTGCGCGCAACGGCCAGATTCAGATCAGAGGCCACGGGCAAAGCGGCGTCAACATGCAGCCCCTCGACCACCAGCACATCGGCGCCTTCGGCCGCGGCCAGACACAAGGAAACGATGCGCTCCATGAGATCGTCACTCTTGCCCGCGGCCATGTGGGACAGCACGGTGTCCATGTCCAGGGCATCCGAACATTTGACGCGGCACAGCGCACGCGCGAAATGCACCGATCGCTCGGCGCCGCAATCGTCGTCCTGCTGCGGCACCGGCTTGGCAAAACCCGCGCGCAAGCCCTGGCGCTGCAAGGCGCGCACCATGCCCAGCGCAACCGAAGTCAGACCCGCATTCCGGCTGGTCGGCAAAAAATAAAGTGTCTGCATTTTGTCCCTTGATAAATAAATGTTCCCGGAGTTCAAAAAACTGGCCATGGCAGGCGCCCCGGTCATCTGCTTGCCGCGCCACAAAAAAGCCTGGGCCGCACCACCGCCCCAAGCAAAGCCATACAACACGGCTCAGGCGTCAATCCCATCGTACTCAGGAAAACCTCGATTCACATGATCCACCTCATAACCTCTCCTTGCCTGACAAACCGCCCGGCGGCAGTCGCTGGCAGCCCACCCGGATGCGCCAACCCGCGCCCGTTTTGAAGCCAGCGCGACCGCCAAGCCTGGCCGCACCCCGCCGTGCCCTGGTCATTGCGAACGAGCGCAAGGCACGCAGTAATCCAGACGGCCCTCCCGCTTTGGGCAGGGCACCGGCGCAACCGCCACGCGCCATCCACGCACGCGCCAGCGCGCGCAAGGGCACGCATGAAGGGGGCGCAACAAATCTGGCGCGTGCGCATCCATCCGCCTCAGGCCAGCAGCGCATCGAGCAAACGCTCGAAATCCGCGGGCGACGCCGCCGTGTTGTCGAACAGGCACAGCTCCGGATACTCGGCCGCCGTGGGCATGAACAGGCGCTTGCGGTAATCGTCCCAATGCGCCAACTTCCAGGCGTCGTTGGGATTGGCACGCGCGACAACGCGGCGGCGCGCCTCGGCCTCCTGCAAATAAATCCAGGCGATGCGCACCGGCACATCGCCCGCCACGCCCAGCCAGGCATGCCGCGTCAGCTGGTGCGCCCTGACCTCGCGCGACAGCGGCCCCACCACAATCACATTGACGCCAAGGGTCAGGTTCTCGCGCGCCGTCGCCAGCAGCCCCGCGTATTCCGGATTGCGCAAATGCTGCAAGTACACGGGACTGTCGCGGTCATTGGGATCACCCGTCAAAGCGCCCATCACCGCCGCGCTGTAACCACCATACAGTGTGTCCTTGTCGAGCAGGCAAAACGCCTGCCCGGTACGCGCCATCAAGGGGCCGATGGCGCGCCTGGCCAGCGTGGTCTTGCCAGCGCCCGCGTGACCGCAAAAGAAGATCAGTTTTGACATGATCGCAGTATGCCAGCGGCCCGATACGGGAAAACCCACCCCCGCCGCGGATGGCCCGAAAAGCGGTTTGCCGCGCGCTTTGGGGAAATTGCGCCGCGCCGTTATGCGTGCAAGCGCGATGTGCGCGGCAGGTGCGCCATCAAGAATTCCATCTGGTCGGCCAGGATGCGGCGGTTGCGCAAGATGAAGTCTTCCCACAGGCTGGGCACGTAGGGCGCGTAAAGCAGTGGCATGCGCGCCTGCTCGGGCGTGCGGTCGCTTTTGCAGTGGTTGCAGGCGCGGCAGGCGGTGACCACGTTCATCCACGTGTCGGGGCCGTTTTGCGCAAAGGGCACGATGTGTTCGCGCGTCAGTTCGCTTTCGTGAAAATGCCCGCCGCAGTAGGCGCAGATGTTGCGGTCGCGCGCAAACAGTTTGCTGTTGGTCAGGCCGGGTTTTTGCTCGAACGGGTCGATGCGCGGCACGCCCCGTGTGCCGATGATGCTGCTGACGACAATGACCGATTGTCTGCCCGTGATGGCGTTGTGGCCGCCGCGAAACACTGCCACCCGCGCGCCAACTTCCCAGCGCACCTGGTCGGCCGCGTAATGCAGCACCGCTTCTTCCAGAGAGATCCAGGACTGCGGCAGGCCCTGGGCGGAGAGTTTCAACACTTTCACGCTTGGCTCCATGAACGGGGTTCATCGCGCATCGGCATTGCCAGAGCCGACGCCTGCACGACAATATACCCTCTTTTCATGACATTTCTGGCACCCGCCTTGCCTTTGGCGCTATTAAAACCATATAGCCCTGCAATGAAAATTTTTCGCGGTTTCAAGCATCCGGGTGTGGCGTCGGCCTGCGCGCTCACGGTGGGCAATTTCGACGGCGTGCACCGGGGCCACCAGGCCATGCTGGCGTTGCTGGGGAACGAGGCCGAGCATCGCGGCATTGCCAGTTGCGTGCTCACTTTCGAGCCGCATCCGCGCGATTATTTTGCCCGCTCGCTCGCCAATTGCGATCTGGCCCCGGCGCGCGTGGTCACGCTGCGCGACAAGCTCAGCGAGCTGGCCCGCTGCGGCGTGGAGCAAGTGGTGGTGCTGCCTTTCAACGCGCGTCTGGCGGCTTTGTCGGCCCGCGATTTCATCGATCAGGTGCTGCTGCGTGGCCTGCGCGCGCGCTACGCGCTGGTGGGTGACGATTTCCGCTTTGGCGCGCGGCGTGCGGGCGACTACGCCTTGCTGGATGCCGCGGGCACCCGCCACGGTTTTGACGTAGCGCGCATGCAGGCCTACGAAGTGCATGGCGAGCGCGTCTCCAGCACCGCCGTGCGCGCCGCGCTGGCCGAAGGGCGCATGCAGGATGCCGCCGCGCTTTTGGGACGCCCCTACAGCATCAGCGGGCACGTGGTGCACGGAAGGCGGCTCGGGCGGCGGCTGGCCGAGAGCGCCAGCGGCGCGGCCGATGGCTTTCGCACGCTGAATCTGCGCTTTTCCAGCCGCCACAATGTCTGGAAGCCCGCCGCCAGCGGCATTTTTGTGGTGCAGGTGTACGGGCTGGATGCCCACCCCCTGCCCGGCGTGGCAAACCTGGGCGTGCGCCCGTCGCTGGACCCATCGGACGTCAATGGCGGGCGCGTGCTGCTGGAAATTCATTGCCTGCAATGGCCCGCGCACCTGCGCGCGCACCCCGGCAATGAAGGGGCCTACGGTAAAATCGTGCGCGTGGATTTGCTACACAAACTGCACGATGAACGGCGCTACCCAAGCCTGGATGCGCTGACCCGGGGCATTGCGCGCGATTGCGAGGACGCGCGCGCCTGGCTCCAGGGCCGAATTTGAAGGGGCGGCGGGCCGCGCTCGCGCATCTGCCCCGCCACTGGCCCCGCGCTCATCCCCACAGCCGCCGCCCGTCAGTGTCAGCGCAAGGTTTGCGCCACGCGGGTCACCGGCGTTTCGTCCTGATTTTTCAGAGAATTCCAGCATTCAATTTGCCATGAGCAACGATTCCAAGACCGATTACCGCAGCAAACTCAACTTGCCCGACACCGCTTTCCCCATGCGCGGCGACCTGCCCAAACGCGAGCCGCAATGGGTCCGGCAATGGGCGGAGCACGACATTTACAAGAAACTGCGCGCCGCGCGTCGCGGCAAGCCCAAATTCATTCTGCACGACGGCCCGCCCTACGCCAACGGGCAAATCCACATCGGCCACGCCGTCAACAAAATCCTCAAGGACATGATTGTCAAATCGCGCCAACTGGACGGTTTTGACGCGCGCTACGTGCCCGGGTGGGACTGCCACGGCCTGCCCATCGAGAACGCGATCGAGAAAAAATTTGGCCGCAACCTGCCGCGCGACGAGATGCAGGCCCGGGGCCGTGCCTACGCCGCCGCCCAGATCGCGCAACAAATGGCCGACTTCAAGCGCCTGGGCGTGCTTGGCCAATGGGACAACCCCTACCAGACCATGGACTTTGCCAACGAGGCAGGCGAATTGCGTGTGCTCAAAAAGGTGATGGAGCGCGGCTACCTGTACCGTGGCCTCAAGCCCGTGCACTGGTGCTTTGACTGCGGCTCGTCGCTGGCCGAGTTTGAAATCGAATACGCCGACAAAACCTCGCAATCGCTGGACGTGGCCTTTCCCGCCGCCGAGCCTGAAAAGCTGGCCGCCGCCTTTGGCTTGGCGCGGCTTGGCAAAAGCGCCTTTGCCGTCATCTGGACGACCACCGCCTGGACCATTCCCGCCAATCAGGCGCTCAACGTCAACCCGGCGCTGGAGTACAGCCTGATTGATACCGAACGCGGCCTGTTCATCGCCGCCAGCGCACTGGTGGAAAAATGCCTGGCGCGCTGGGCGCTGCAAGGTCAGGTCATTGCCACCGCGCCGGGACAGAAACTCGACCACATCCACTTCAGGCACCCGCTGGCTGGCATCGACAAGGGCTACGAGCGCCTCAGCCCCGTCTATCTGGCCGACTACGCCACCGCCGAGGACGGAACGGGCATCGTACACTCGGCGCCCGCCTATGGCCTGGACGACTTTTTCTCCTGCACCGGCAACGGCATGGCCGCCAGCGACATCCTCAACCCCGTGCAGGGCAACGGCGCGTATGCGGCCGACTTTCCGCTGTTTGGCGGCCAGCACATCTGGAAGGCCGTGCCCGCCATCATCGACGCCCTGCAACAGGCGGGCTGCCTGCTTGGCCTCCACAGCATCAGCCACAGCTACCCGCACTGCTGGCGGCACAAAACGCCGGTCATCTACCGCGCGGCAGCGCAATGGTTCATCCGCATGGATGAAGGCCAGGGCGTATTTGCCCAGAACCCGCTGCCAGATGGCGCCGCCACCCTGCGCCAAACCGCGCTCAAGGCCATCGAGCACACCCGCTTCTACCCCGAAAACGGCAAGGCGCGCCTGTACGACATGATTGCCAACCGGCCCGACTGGTGCATCAGCCGCCAGCGCAGCTGGGGCGTGCCGCTGCCCTTTTTCCTGCACAAGGACACGGGCGAGCTGCACCCGCGCACCATGGAAATCATCGACCAGGCCATCGCCATCGTGCAGCAGGGCGGCATCGAAGCCTGGAGCCGCCTGAGCGCCCAGGACATCATTGGCGCCGACGACGCCGCCCGCTACACCAAAAGCGCCGACATTCTGGAAGTGTGGTTTGACTCCGGCTCCACCTTCAACACCGTGCTGCGCGGCACCCACCCCGACGAGCACCACGCCAGCGGCCCCGAAGCCGACCTGTACCTCGAAGGCCACGACCAGCACCGCGGGTGGTTTCACGCCTCGCTGCTGCTGGCTGGCGCGCTCGAAGGCCGTGCGCCCTACCGGGGCTTGCTCACCCACGGCTTCACCGTGGACGGCCAGGGCAAGAAAATGAGCAAATCGCTGGGCAACACCCTGGCCCCGCAGCAAATCAGCGGCAAACTCGGAGCCGAAATCATCCGCCTGTGGGTCGCTGCCACCGACTACTCGGGCGATCTGGCCATCGACGACAAAATCCTCGCGCGCGTGGTCGACAGCTACCGCCGCATCCGCAACACGCTGCGCTTTCTGCTGGCCAACACCAGCGACTTCCAACCCGACACCGACGCCGTGCCACTGGCGCAAATGCTGGAATTCGACCGCTACGCCCTGGCCCGCGCACGCCAGTTCCAGCAAGACGCGCTGGCCCACTACAAAGCCTATGAATTCCACCCCGTCGTCGCCAAACTCCAGCTTTACTGCTCTGAAGAGCTGGGCGGCTTCTACCTGGACGCGCTCAAAGACCGCCTCTACGTCACCCCTGCCAAAAGCCTGGCGCGCCGCAGCGCCCAAACCGCGCTGTGGCACATCACCCACGCCATGCTGCGCTGGATGGCGCCCTTTCTGAGCTTTACCGCCGAAGAAGCGTGGCAAATCTTTGCCCCCGGCCAGTCTGAAAGCATCTTCATCGAAACCTTCCACGACATCCCGCAACCCGGTGGCGACGACAACGCCGCTGAGGCCGCCCTGCTCGCCAAATGGACGCGCATCCGCGAAATCCGCGATGCCGTCAACAAAGACATTGAAGTGCTGCGCGAAGCGGGCAAAGTCGGCTCATCGCTGCAAGCGTCAGTCACCATCACCGCCGCCCCCGGGGACTACGCCCTGCTCGCCAGCCTGGGCAGCGACCTGAAATACGTCACCATCACATCGGTGGCCAACATCGAACAAGGCCCCGCGCTGGCCGTCAAAACCGGAATCGCCCCCGGCAACAAATGCGACTTCACCTGGCACTACAGCGAAACCGTCGGCCAGAACCCCCAGCACCCCACACTGTCCGCGCGCGCCATCAGCAACTTGTTTGGCGACGGAGAAATGAGAACTTTTGCCTGAAAACCGTGCCTGACCCGGCGCCAACGGAAAACACAGATACGATGGCGCCCGGCAATCACCCCAAAACGCCGCGCGCCAGCCCTGGCGGCGGCGCAGGCTAAGAAAAGGCAACTCGCACCCATGGACGCACAAAAAACCCCGGGCCACCCTTCTTCTGGCGGTGGCGGCAGCGCCAGCCCCACCCTGTGGCTGACACTGGCCACACTGGTGGTGGTATCTGACCAACTCATCAAATGGCTCATCCTGGGCCATTACCGGCTCGGCGACGTTACCCGGGTCACGGGCTTTTTCAACATCGTGCGCGCGCACAACACGGGCGCGGCCTTCTCCTTTCTGGCCAGCGCCGGTGGCTGGCAACGCTGGCTACTGGCGGGCGTGGCACTGGCAGTGGCCATATTCATCGTCTGGATGCTGCGCGCGCACCCCAGGCAGAAACTGTTTGCTCTCTCGCTCAGCCTGATTCTGGGCGGCGCCGTGGGCAACCTCATAGACCGCGTCGTACACGGCTACGTGGTGGACTTTCTGGACTTTCACTGGAACTGGCTGGCCCCCATGTTCCGCAGCGGACATTTCCCGGCCTTCAACCTGGCCGACAGCGCCATCACAGCAGGCGCCATCGGCCTGATTCTTGACGAACTGCGGCGCGTGCGGCGCAGCTAGAACGCGCGGCGCGCGCAATACCGCTCAAGGCAGCAAAACGGTCGAACCCGTGGTCGCGCGCGCTTGCAGCGCGCGGTGTGCGGCCTGCGCATCGGACAGCGCAAAACGTTGCGCAACGCGGATCTTCACCTGACCAGAATCCACCATGGCAAACAACTCGTCGGCCATGGCCTGGCAGGCCTCGCGTGTGGACACATGCGCAAACAACGTCGCGCGCGTCACATAAAGCCCCCTGGACGCCAGAACCGCTGGCGCAAACGGCGGCACCGCGCCGCTGGCATTGCCAAACGACGCCATCAGCCCGAACGGGCGCAGGCATTGCAGCGACTGCTCCCAGGTATCCTTGCCCACCGAGTCATACACCACCTTCACGCCCTGCCCGCCGGTCACCTCGCGCACGCGCGCGGCAAAATCCCCGGCGCGGTAATTGATGGCGTGGGCCGCGCCATGCGCCAGCGCCAACTGGCACTTCTCATCCGACCCGGCAGTGGCAATCAGCCGATAACCCAGCGCCCTGGCCCATTGGCAGGCAATCAACCCCACACCACCCGCGGCGGCATGCCAAAGCACCCAATCGCCCGGCTGCAAGCCCTCGGCTGGCAGCGTCTTGCGCAACAGGCACTGAACCGTCAACCCCTTGAGCATCATGGCCGCGCCGGTTTCAAACGAAACCCCATCCGGCAGCCTGCACACCGTAAACGCCGGCATCACCCGCGCCTGGCAATAACTGCCGGGGCTGCCGCTGGCATAAGCCACGCGATCGCCCGCGCGCAAATGCGTCACACCCGCGCCCACGGCCTCCACCACCCCCGCGCCCTCCACGCCAAGCGTCAGCGGCAGCGGCAACGCATACAGGCCAGTGCGCTGGTAAACGTCTATGAAATTCAGGCCAATGGCGTGATGGCGAACGCGCACCTGCCCCGCGCCCGGATCACCCACGGGCAAATCCACACATTGCAACAC
>JAISNB010000078.1 GCA_031276435.1 Burkholderiaceae bacterium
CGCAAACGCGACGCAACCGCTTGCGGCAACCCCGCACAGACTGTGACGCGCCATGCGGGACGCGATGGGCGTGAAGAAAAAACAACTGCCGCTTTGGCTGGCTGGCTTGGAGCCTGGTGGCTAATCGTGCAGGGATGCAAGTTTACAAAAAATCACGATAAATGCGAATTGTTTTTATTAAGCATGCACAATCTGTTGTTTTTTCAACACACGGGGCGGCTTGGTTTGGGCTGGTTGGGCGCGCGCGGGGGGCTGGGTTGAGCACCGCGGAGTGCGCGCCTTCAACCCTGGTTGGCTGCGCGCAAGCGGGCGGGTGGCGGGGGTCGCGGGCAGGGCCCAGAATCTGCTCAATGCGCCCGCACTCCAAGCGCGCGGCGGGCAGGTTGACGAGCTAGAAAGAGCGATGGTGCTATTACCCAAGCGCCGCGCCTTGCATGGGGCAGCAGAACCCCTCACCCGGCGCTTCGCGCCACCTTCTGCCCCCTTGACCTCTCCCCATCCCTCCCCAAAGGGGAGGGTGCAATATGCTCCCCTCTCCACTTGTGGAGAGGGGCGGGGGGTGAGGATGGGGGCTAGGGTAAAGAATACAAATGCGCCGCGCTTGCCCAAGGGGCAAGGGGCGATGAAGAGAGGTGTTTCCTCTGTCTCCGTCATTGCGAGGAGCGCAGCGACGCGGCAATCCATGCAACGGATTTCTCGAAACACCGCAGCAGATTGCAAGACTTCAACTGGATTGCCACGTGCCCTGCGGGCACTCGCAATGACGGGAGGTAGAAAAACGCCTCTTTGCAGTGCCTTCGCCTTTTTTGGGGAGGGTACTTTTGCTCCTCAAGAGGGAGAGAGCAAGGCAACGCCGCCAAACGCCGCCAGCCAGCGCGGACCAGCAGCCACTTAATTTAAGGCGTGGCGGCTTCAGCCAGACGCTGGGCCAGCATTTGGGCGCGTGTCGGGTCGCGCGCTTCGACCATGACGCGCAGCAGCGGCTCTGTGCCACTGGGGCGGATCAGTACCCTGCCGCCTTCGGCACCCAGTTCGGCCTGTACGGATCGCGTTTGTTCGGCCAAGCGCGCGTTGTCTTGCCAGTGGCTGCCTTCGGGGATGCGCACGTTGATGAGTACTTGCGGGAACAGTTCGACGCGCGCCAGCAGCCGCGCCAGCGGTTTGCCAGCGCGCACGCAGGCGCGCAGTACCTGCAATGCCGAGATCAGCCCGTCACCCGTGCTGTGTTTGTCCAGTACGAGCAGATGGCCCGAGCTTTCGCCGCCCAGGATCCAGCCGCGCGCCAGCATTTCTTCGAGTACGTAGCGGTCGCCCACCCGGGCGCGCACAACGTCCAGGCCCAGCGCGCGCAGCGCCAGTTCGATGCCCTGGTTGGTCATGAGCGTGCCAACGACGCCCGCAAGGGCCGGAGGGATTGGGGCGGCGGCGCTGCTGGTTGTTGTGGTGGCGGCAAGCCGGTCGGCGGCCAGTACGTACAGCAGTTCGTCGCCGTTGAACAGGCGGCCCTGGCTGTCGACCATTTGCAGGCGGTCGGCGTCGCCGTCGAGCGCCACGCCGTAGTGGGCGCCGCTTTGCCTGACGGCCTCAACCAGCGCCCCGGGGTGGGTAGCGCCCACGCCAGCGTTGATGTTCAGCCCGTCGGGCGTGCAGCCAATGGCCAGTACGTCGGCACCCAGTTCGTGGAATACCTTGGGCGCAATTTGGTAGGCCGCGCCGTTTGCGGCGTCGACGACGATTTTCAGGTTGCGCAGGTTCAACTCCTGCCCGAAGGTGCTTTTGCAAAATTCTATGTAGCGTCCGGCCGCATCGTCCAGCCGCTGGGCGCGGCCCACGGCGGCTGAGGCAACCCATTGCGGCGGTTCGGCCAGCGCGGCTTCTACGTCTTGCTCCCAGGCGTCAGACAGTTTGGAGCCAGCGGCGCTGAAGAATTTGATGCCGTTGTCGGGATAGGCGTTGTGGCTGGCGCTGATGACGATGCCCAGATCGGCGCGCTGCGCGCGCGTGAGGTAGGCCACGGCAGGGGTGGGTACGGGGCCAAGCAGGGTGACGTGCACGCCCGCCGAGTTGAGGCCCGATTCGAGCGCGCTTTCCAGCATGTAGCCCGAGATGCGCGTGTCTTTGCCGATGAGCACTTGCGGGTCTCTGGTTTGCTGGCGCAGTACGCGCCCTACGGCGTGCCCCAGTTTCAACACCATATCCGCCGTGATGGGGGTTTGGCCCACGGTGCCGCGGATGCCGTCGGTGCCAAAGAGTTTGCGGCTCATGCGCCGTGCCTTTGCGCGGCTGGTGTTGCCGCCGCCGCAATCGCAGCCGTTGCCGCGCCCGCCACGCGCCGCGCGCCGGTGGCGTTATCGGCAGCGCGCGCGGATTTCCACACTTGCAGCGCTTCGACGGTGGCTTTGACGTCGTGCACGCGCACGACGCGCGCGCCGCGCTCCACAGCCAGCAGCGCGGCAGCCACGCTGGCCTGTACGCGCGCCAGTGGTGGAGCGGGTTGGCCGCTGGCGTCGGCCAGCACGGCGCCCAGGGTCGATTTGCGTGACCAGCCCAGCAGCAGCGGATAGCCAGCGGCCAGCAGTTCGGCCTGGCGCGCCAGCAGGGTCAGGTTTTGCGCCACGGTTTTGCCAAAGCCAATGCCCGGGTCGAGCACGATGCGGTTTTTTTGCACGCCCTGTTGTTCCAGCGTCCGCGCCGCCTGGGTCAGGAAGGTTTGTACTTGTTGCACCACGTCGCCTTGCATCGGCTCGGTTTGCATGGTTTGCGGGTCGCGGTGCATGTGCATCAGGCAGATGCCGCAGGTTGGGTGGCGGCGCACCACTTCGCTGGCATCAGGCCCGCCGCCTTGCGCGGCGGTTTGGCGCAGGCCCCAGATGTCGTTGATGATGTCGGCTTGCAACTCCAGGACGGCAGCCATGACTTCGGGCTTGTAGGTGTCGACCGAGATGGGTACGCGCCAGCGCGCGGCTTCGCGCACCACGGGCAGCACGCGGTCGAGTTCCTGCCGCAAGGGCACGGCGGGCGATCCGGGGCGCGTGGATTCGCCGCCGATGTCCAGGATGTCGGCGCCTTCGGCCAGCAGTTGCTCGGCATGGCGCAAGGCGCTGGCGCTGTCGGCGTGTTGCCCGCCGTCAGAGAACGAGTCCGGCGTGACGTTGACGATGCCCATGACTTTGGGCTGGCTCAGGTCGATGTCGAAGCGGGTGGTTTTCCAGAGCATGGCGAAAAATCCGGGAAGGCAAAGAAGAATCAGGGGCGCTGCGCGTTCGCTGGCCTTTTCCGGGTTGGAATGAAGGCGCGGAAAGAAAGAAAAAACCAGGACGCTTGCGTTTGGGGTGCAAGCGCCTGGCAGCCGACATGCGCGCCCGTATCAGGCCACCGATGGCGAGGGGTCTGCCGGTTTGGCCGCCGCTGGCGCGCTGCCGCTGCCGCCACCGCCGCCCACGGCGGCTGGCGTGCGCGACGTGTAGCCTTCTGGCGGACGCGGCTGGCGGCCCGCCATGATGTCGTCGATCTGGTTGCTGTCGATGGTTTCCCAATCGAGGAGCGCGCGCGCCATGGCGTGCATTTTGTCCTGGTTGTCCTCGATGAGCTTGCGCGCCAGCGCGTATTGCTCGTCGATGATGCGGCGCACTTCAGAGTCGACCTTGTGCATGGTGTCTTCCGAGATGTTGGTGGTTTTGGTCACGCTGCGGCCCAGAAAGACCTCGCCCTCGTTTTCGGCATAGACCATGGGTCCCATGACCTCGCTCATGCCGTAGCGCATGACCATGTCGCGTGCCAGATGGGTGGCGCGCTCGAAGTCGTTGCTGGCGCCGGTGGTCATCTGGTTCATGAACACTTCTTCGGCAATGCGGCCACCAAAGAGCATGCTGATCTGGTTGAGCATGTATTCCTTGTCGTAGCTGTAGCGGTCGCTTTCAGGCAGGCTCATGGTCACGCCCAGCGCCCTTCCGCGCGGGATGATGGTGACTTTGTGCACCGGGTCGCACTTGGGCAGCAGTTTGCCGATGAGGGCGTGGCCGCTTTCGTGATAGGCGGTGTTGCGGCGCTCCTGCTCGGGCATGACCATGCTCTTGCGCTCTGGCCCCATGAGGATTTTGTCCTTGGCGCGCTCGAAGTCCTGCATCTCCACCACGCGCGCGTTGCGGCGCGCGGCCATCAGCGCGGCCTCGTTGCACAGGTTGGCCAGATCGGCGCCGCTCATGCCGGGCGTTCCGCGCGCGATGACGCTGGCGCTGACGTCCTGCCCGATGGGAATCTTGCGCATGTGCACGTTGAGGATTTGCTCGCGCCCGCGAATGTCGGGCAGCGTCACGTAGACCTGGCGGTCAAAGCGCCCCGGACGCAGCAAGGCGGCGTCCAGAATGTCGGGCCGATTGGTGGCGGCCACCACAATCACGCCCAGATTGGTTTCAAAGCCGTCCATCTCCACCAGCATCTGGTTGAGGGTTTGCTCACGCTCGTCGTTGCCGCCGCCCAGACCCGCGCCACGCTGGCGGCCCACGGCGTCGATTTCGTCGATGAAGATGATGCAGGGCGCGTTCTTCTTGGCGTTTTCAAACATGTCGCGCACGCGCGCCGCGCCCACACCTACGAACATTTCAACAAAGTCAGAACCCGAGATGCTGAAAAACGGCACCTTGGCCTCGCCCGCGATGGACTTGGCCAGCAGCGTCTTGCCCGTGCCGGGCGATCCCACCAGCAACAGGCCGCGCGGAATGCGGCCACCGAGCTTCTGGAACTTTTGCGGGTCTTTCAGGAAGTCCACCACTTCCTTGACTTCTTCCTTGGCCTCGTCGCAACCGGCCACGTCGGCAAAGGTGATCTGGTTGTTGTTTTCATCCAGCATGCGCGCCTTGCTCTTGCCAAAGCTGAAGGCCCCGCCCTTGCCGCCGCCCTGCATCTGGCGCATGAAATAAATCCACACGCCAATGAGCAGCAGCATCGGCCCCCAACTGAGCAGCAGGGTCTTGAGCATGGAGCCTTCTTCGCGCGGCTTGACATCAAATTTGACGCCGTGGTTGATGAGATCGCCCACCAGCCCGCGATCCATCACCGTGGTGCTGGTGGTAATGGTCTTGCCGTCAACGGTGCGGGCCGCAACCTCGCCACTGCCAAGGCCGTCCGGAATCTCGGCCTCCGCAATGCGGTTGTTGCGAACCTCTTGCAGGAATTCGGAATAGGGCATGTGCTCCACGCTGGCCTTGCGCCCCGCGTCGATCTGCCGGTAGACGGTAAACAGCACCATGGCGATTCCCACCCACAAGGCAACTTTTGAAAACCATTGATTTTTCAAGACTCCGGCTCCAATCCACTCAAAAAATACCAGTCCCAGAATATGAGTGCCATTTTATGTCTTTCAACCCGCCGCCCCGCCAGGTCACAAATGTTCACAAGCGCGCCTCACTTGAGAGGCACGCCCGGGCTTTCCCCCGGGGCGCGCTGCTTGAGGCCTATGCCTACCAGAAAGGTTTCGGCGGACCGATCGCGCGAGGCCCTGGGCTTGATTGGCCTGGCCACGCGGAAGCTGTCTTTGAACAGCCTGGCCAACTGGCTGTAGCCGCTGCCATGAAACACCTTGCTCACCAGCGCGCCATCGGGCTTCAGATGGGCCTGTGCAAACGCCACCGCCAGCTCCACCAGATGGGAGATGCGCGCCGCGTCGCTGCTTGCTATGCCCGAAAGGTTGGGCGCCATGTCAGAGACCACCACATCCACGGCGCGGCCGTCCAGCGCCTGCCGCAGTTGGGCCAGCACCGCTTCTTCGCGGAAATCGCCTTGCAGGAAAGTCACGCCCTCGACAGGCGCCATCGGCAAAATATCCAGCGCGATGATGCAGCCGTTGAGCGCCCCTGTCGCCGCCCCTTCGGGCGCCAGCCTCTGGCGCACGTACTGGCTCCAGGCGCCGGGGGCGCTGCCCAAATCCACCACCACGTGGCCGGGACGAATCAGCCGCAACGCTTCATCGATCTCTTTGAGCTTGTAGGCGGCGCGCGCGCGATAGCCCTCGCGCTGCGCGAGCTTGACGTAGGGGTCGTTCACGTGGTCGTTGAGCCACGCCTTGTTGACCTTTTTGCTTTTGGCTCTGGTTTTCATCACACTCGAAAAAGCGGGGCAGAACCACGCCGGAACTGCCAGAACAATGGCTGACTGGTGCGCGCCCGGCAAGCGCCAGGGCGGCCCCAGGGGGCGCGCGTTCTGTGCGGCGCGCCAGCCGGTTTTGCCGAGCGCAGATAATACGCGCATGCCGCAAATCCAACTGACCGCCGCCGAGCGCAAGCAGCACCGCGCCGATGCCCACCACATCGACCCCGTGGTCATCATCGGCGCCGACGGCCTGACGCCCGCCGTGCACAAGGAAGCCGACGCCGCGCTCAACGCGCACGGCCTCATCAAAGTGCGCGTTCTGTGCGATGACCGCATCGCCCGCGAAACCATCTACCAGCAACTGGCCGACGCGCTGGACGCGGCCCCGATCCAGCACATTGGCAAACTGTTCGTGCTCTGGCGTCCCAGGCCAGCCAGGGAAAAAGCGCCGGATGAAGAGCGCAAACCCGGCCCCAAAAACGTCAAAGTGCTCAAGTACAGCAAGCGCGGCGGGCAACGCCCCGAAGTCAAAATCCTGCGTGTTCTGGGCAACCAGCACCTCACACCGGGCGGCAAAATCAAGCGCAGCCAGCCCAGGCAGAAATCAGTCAAGAAAAGCCGCCTCGGCTGATCCGCCTGACCTCGGCAGCGCCGCAGCGGCGCAACGCAACCACCACCGCACCCCGCCACGGCATGCCCCACCGCAGCAGCGCCCAACACCGCCACATCCTGTGCATGAAATGGGGCCTCAAATACGGCCCCGAATACGTCAACCGCCTTTGGGCCATGGTGCGCCGCAATCTGCGCGGCGACTTTGAATTCACCTGCCTGACCGACGACGCCCGGGGCATCCGCCCCGAAGTGCGCTGCCTGCCCATTGCACCGCTCAACCTGCACCTCAAACCGGGACAACGCGACGGCGCCTGGAAAAAACTCACCACCTTCGAGAGCGACCTGTACGGGCTGCGCGGCACGGCGCTGTTTCTGGATCTGGATGTGGTCATCGTCGGCTCGCTGGACGACTTTTTCACCTGTCCGGGCGAATTTCTCATCATCCGCGATTACCCGCGCTTTTGGCGCGCGCGCGCGCGCATCATCGGCAACTCGTCGGTGTACCGGTTCAATCTGGGCGCCCACGCTGACGTGCTGGCCGACTTTCGCGAGCACATCGAGCAGGTGCCGCGCAGCCACCGCAACGAGCAAACCTACCTCTCGCACTTTCTGCACCGGCAAGGCAAGCTGGGCTACTGGCCCGCCCCGTGGTGCCCGAGCTTCAAATACCACTGCATCCCGCCCTGGCCCGCCAACTACTGGCGTGCGCCCGCCATCCCCGAAGGCGCGCGCATCATCATCTTCCACGGCGAAGTCAACCCGCCCGACGCCCTGGCTGGCAGGCGCAACAAACCGCTGGCCTTCATCAAACCCGCACCCTGGATTGCCCAGTACTGGCGTGAATGAGGGCGCGCACGCGAACCCGGGTCAAGCCGCTACCGTAATGCCTGCCGAATGCGCGCGGCGCGCGGGTTGCACCACGATCTGCACGCGCTGATCCAGCGACACCAGCGCCTGCATCAGTCGCTCCAGAGAGATGTTCCGAAGCTTGTAGCGGCGCACCTGGGACACCTTGGGCTGAGTCATGCCCGTGATGGCCGCCACTTCAGTCTGGCTCAAGCCGCGCTTGTCGATCAGTGCATTGAGCTTGAGTGCGAGCGCGGCCTTGGCCGACAATTCTTCAGCATCATCGAAACCCAGATCATGCAGCACGTTATCGGTGCCTTGTGAATGCTCATTGCGCTTCATCACGTTCTCCCGCTTGCCGCATACCGGGCGAGCACTGCTTTCAATCGCTTCTCGATCAACGCCACGTCCGGTTGCGGTGTGGCAATGCCGGATTTGGATTTCTTCTGGAACGCATGGAGCACATGCACTGCATCGCCCACACGCACGGTATAGACCGCCCGGAAGGTATCACCCCGATGGTCTTCCACCAACTCGTACACACCGGAACCAAGCCCCTTCCAGGGCTTGGCCGAATCCGGGGTGCCACCCAACTGGACGATAAACAACGCAACGCCCATATCTTTTTGCACGTCTATGGGGAACGCCTTGAAGTCTTTCTTCGCGGAGCCTTCCCAGTACAAAAGCTTGCGTTCTATTCTCACGATTATATCCGTTCAGATATAAATGAAATGCTCCAGATCGGGCACACGCGGCAGCGCCACCAAAAGAATCAGCCCGCCGTGCCGCCGCGGCTGGCGCGCCAAAGCACCACACCGGCACACAGCCATTGCAGCACGTACAGCCCCGTGCCCACGCTGTGCCACAGCGGCAGATTGTCGCGGGCGCGGATGTGCGGCGCCGCCACAAATTCCAACAGCAGCGCCAGCAGCATGCCGCAGACGGCCAGCCCGAAATCAGTGGTCGCCGCCGATCCGCCAACGCCGCCAGTGCCAGAAGTCAGCCGCCGCCTGAACGTCAGCAGCAGCACCAGCGTACAGGCCACACTGATCCAGGTTTGCGCGGTAAACAAGCGCGCGGCCATGTCGCCCGCCATTCGCGCCGTGGGCAAATGCCGAAACAGCATGGGCACCACCAAAAACCCGACCACAGACATGCTGCCCCACCAAAGGGCAGTGGCAAAAACGTTCAAGCGGTGCAGCATAAAGTCACCCATGTTGGCAAGAAACGGCGCATTGCGCCTCGAAACCGGTTCGTGGCCGCCGCGCGCGCCTCTGGCAAATGGCAAGGCACGCGCAGGTTCCAGAAACGTGGCTTTCTAGCATCTTTTTGAAAACCGCGCGGCCCAGCGCCGACACAAGGCAAGGCGCTTGCTGCCTGCGGCGCCTTGCCCAAAAACACCCAGCAGGCTCTTCAAACGTAGGACACCGCGATCACCTCGTAGTGCTTGACGCCCGCGGGCGCTTGCACTTCGGCGGTATCGCCCTCTTCCTTGCCGATCAGCGCGCGCGCGATGGGGCTGGACACATTGATCAGGCCGTGCTTGAGATCGGCCTCGTCCTCGCCCACGATCTGGTATGTAACGCGCTCTCCGGTTGACTGCTCCTCCAGCTCCACGGTAGCGCCAAACACCACCTTGCCTCCGGCGTCAAGCGCCAGCGGGTCGATGATCTGCGCGGCGGCCAGTTTGCTCTCGACATCCTTGATGCGCCCTTCAATAAAGCCCTGCCGATCCTTGGCCGCGTCGTACTCGGCGTTCTCGCTCAAATCGCCTTGCGCGCGGGCCTCGGCAATCGCGTTGATGACCTCTGGACGATCCCGGGTCTTGAGCCGGTGCAACTCGGCCTTGAGCTTTTCCGCGCCGCGTTTCGTAATGGGGATGGTAGCCATGGCTGCCTGCCTGCCTCTCTGTCTGAATCCGACATGAACCGAAAAAAGCAAACCGCCGGGCACTCGCGCCCCGGCGGTCTTTGCCAGCCGATTATGCCGCCTCTTGGCGCGCCAGACAAGCCTGGGGTTTCCCCACAAATGCGCGACGGCGTTTGCAGTCGCCACGCGCGGTGTGCGCTGCTTTCAGTGCAGGCGCTGGCGCTTCTTGCCGCGCAGCATGGCAGTGCCACCAGCACCCGCAATGCCCAAAGTCAGCAAGAGCAAGGCCATGGGGCCTGTGGCCGGTACGGCGGTCGGCGTGTTG
>JAISNB010000079.1 GCA_031276435.1 Burkholderiaceae bacterium
TCGCGCCAGATTCCACAAATCCATATTTATCAATGAGTTATAGCGATTTCCTGACGCTTTGACCTGGTTTTCAGAAAAAACAACACGATCGCGACTCCATCATGAAATACCATTGGCAACTCATTGATTTGTTGGCTGTTTTTTGGTAAAAGAGAAGTGGCCCATGGGGCGCTCAGCCCTTGCCGCAGGCCGCGCGCGGCTGTCCGCACACCAGTGACGCGGCTTGCGATCTGACGGCCCGCAGCAGGGGCCGCGCACGGCTTGTCCATTGAGCCGCCCAAGTGAGCGATGATTTTTATGGAAACCACTGCCTTTTGCTCACCCAGTCCGTCGCGCGATTTGCTCGCGCGCGGCGCGGCGCTGTCGCTGCCGGGCCGCTCGGGTTCAGGGACAACGGATGGCGCTGGCGGGCGGTGGTGGTTTGGGCGCGGCAGTTTGCGCAAGCGCCCAGCGCGCGTGTTCGCGCACCAGGTGGCTGGTGGGATGCAGGGTATGCGGATGCAAGGCGGCGCAGAGGCTGGCGCGCAGATTGTTGCCAGCCGACGCTTGCGGCGCACCAGCGGCGCGCCATTGGGCCAGCGCGTTGCCCGCAGCTACGGCCAGGTTGCGCAGCCAGCGTTCGTGGCCGATGCGGCGGATGGGGCTGCCTTCGGTGTGGCGCAGAAATTCGGCTTCGCTCCATTGCAGCAGGTCGGCCAGCATTTGGCCGGTTGCGCCAGCGCGGGCATCAAAGTCGGGCAGTGGCGTGCGGCGCGCGTATTTGTTCCACGGGCAGACCAGTTGGCAGTCGTCGCAACCGTAGATGCGGTTGCCCATCAGCGGGCGCAGTGTTTCGTCAATGGGGCCGTCGTGTTCGATGGTGAGGTACGAGATGCAGCGCCGGGCGTCGAGCCGATGCGGCGCCACAATGGCCCGCATGGGGCAGGCGCGAATGCAGGCGGTGCAGTTGCCGCAGTGCGGCGCGACGGGTTCGGTGGGCGGCAGCGCCAGGTCCATGTAGATTTCGCCCAGGAAGAACATCGATCCGCCTTCGCGGTTGAGGATCAGCGTGTGTTTGCCGCGCCAGCCCTGGCCGCTGCGGCTGGCCAGTTCGGCTTCCAGCACAGGGGCCGAGTCGGTGAATACGCGGTGGCCAAACGGCCCCACGGCGCTGGCGATGCGCGTTTGCAGTTGCTGCAAGCGCGCGCGCAGTACTTTGTGGTAGTCGCGTCCCCGGGCGTAGATGGAGACGACGGCTTCGTGCGGGCGATCGAGCCGCGCCAGTTCGAGCACCTGCCAGTTGGCGGGCGCGCCACGCGGCAGGTAGTCCATGCGCGCGGTGATGACGCTGACGGTGCCGGGCACCAGTTCTGCCGGGCGGGCGCGTTTGAGTCCGTGCGCGGCCATGTAGTCCATGCTGCCGTGAAAACCGTTGGACAACCAGGCCAGAAGGCCTGCCTCGGCGCTGGACAAGTCCACGCCAGCCACGCCCAATTGCGCAAAACCCAGCTCGCGTGCCCAGATGCGCGCTTGCGCCAACAGTTTGGAAGGATTGATTTGAGTGCCCGTGCCAATCACCTGCGCATTGTAGAAAGCGCCCGCGGCGGCGAGCGCGCCATGCTCTGGCGCACCGAGGACGATACCGCCGCCTGCGCCCGCGCCTTGGCGGCGCTGCCCGCGCTGCGCACGGCCTTTGTCGCCTTGCATGGCGATTTGGGCGCGGGCAAAACCACTTTTGCGCGGCACTTGCTGCGCGCGCTTGGCGTTGCGGGCCGCATCAAAAGCCCGACTTACGCGGTGGTCGAGTCTTACCCGCCGCCAGCGGGCGGCCTGCCCGTCTGGCATTTTGATTTCTACCGGTTTGACGATCCCGGCGAATGGGAAGCGGCTGGCCTGCGCGATCTGTTTGCCGCCCCGGGCCTGAAACTGGCCGAGTGGGCCGAAAAAGCTGGCGCGGCGCTGTGCGCCGCCGCCGACCTTGCGCTGTACATAGAGGCCGCGCGTGACGACGGCGTGCGCGCGGTCAGGCTCCGCGCGCAAACCCCGCTGGGCCGCCAACTGCTTGAGGCGTTGCCGGCATGAAACGACGCAATCTGCTGCAAGCCGGCTCCGTGGTGCTGCTGCTTGGCCGCGTGCACATTGCGCGCGGCGCTGGCATTGTGGCGGTTCGGGTCTGGCCCGCCCAGGACTACACGCGCGTGACCATCGAGTCTGACACCGCGCTCAAAACCACGCACAAGCTGCTCGACGCACCGCCACGGCTGTTTGTGGACATCGACGGGCTGGAACTGAGCGACCAATTGCGCGATCTGGTCGCCAAAATCCGCCCGGACGATCCCAACATTGCTGGCGTGCGCGTAGGGCAAAACGCGCCGCGCGTGGTGCGGCTGGTGGTCGATCTCAAACACGACACCAACCCGCAAGTCTTTACCCTGACCCCGGTGGCCGCCTACCAGCACCGCCTGGTGTTCGACCTGTACCCGGCGCATCCGGTCGATCCGCTTGAGCAACTGATTGCCGAGCGCATGAAAGACCTGGGCAACCCCGGCGCAAACGCCGTGGCCGTCGCCAGCGCAAGCTCCGCCGCCAGCGCCGCTTCGGGCAGCAGCAACGCCCACGCCAGCAACATCGACGCTCTGGGCGATTTGATCGCCCGGCAAATCGAACGCTCCAACAGCGCCAGCGCCACAGACAAAACCGCCCAAACCCCGCAGCCGCGCGCCAGCGGCAGCAGCGCGGCAGCAAAACCACCCGCCTCCGCGACCGCGAAACCCGCGCGCACCAACCGGCTCATCATCGTCGCCCTCGACCCCGGCCACGGCGGCGAAGACCCGGGCGCCGTTGGCGCCAAAGGCACGCGCGAAAAAGACGTCGTCCTGCAAGTGGCCTTCAAACTGCGCGACCGCATCAACCGCGCCTCCGTTGGCGGCAATCCCATGCGCGCATACCTGACGCGCGACGCGGACTTCTTCGTCCCGCTTGGCGCGCGGGTTGAAAAAGCCCGCCGCGTGGGCGCCGACCTGTTCATCAGCATCCACGCCGACGCCTTCGTCACCCCGCAAGCGCGCGGCGCCAGCGTATTCGCACTGTCCGAGCGCGGCGCCTCCAGCACCGCCGCGCGCTGGCTGGCCAACAGCCAGAACCAGTCTGACCTGATCGGCGGCGTCAACGTAGATGGCAAAGACCGCCACGTGCAAAGCGTCTTGCTCGACATGAGCACCACCGCGCAAATCAACGACAGCATCAAACTTGGCAGCGCCATGCTGCGCGAAATGGGCGATGTGGGCCGCCTGCACAAAGCCACCGTGGAACGCGCGGGCTTTGCCGTACTCAAGGCCCCGGACATCCCCAGCGTACTGGTGGAAACCGCCTTCATCAGCAACCCCGAAGAAGAAGCCAAACTGCGCACCGCGGCCTACCAGAACGACCTGGCCGACGCCCTGCTCAACGGCATCCGCAAATACTTTGCCGCCAACCCGCCGCTGGC
>JAISNB010000081.1 GCA_031276435.1 Burkholderiaceae bacterium
CGGTATGGTTTGCGCATTTGTGTGGCAGTTTGAGATTGATACCACTTGCATTGGTTTGAACAATTCTTGACAATTTTTGGTTTTTGTAATTTTTGTAAATACGATGTAAAAATGGATAAAATGCGCCCGGGGCCATTGACAGGGTGTGGCGGAAGGTCAACAATGCACACCGCTCATGCACTTTATTGAAAAGGAACCGATATGCAATTGAAATCTCGCACGATTGTTGCCAGCGCAGGCGCTGCCCTGTTGCTGGCGGGCGCCAGCGTCTGGGCGCAGCCCGCGCATGCGCCTGCTGAAGTCAAGCCGCGGCCCGCGCCGCAAGAGGCGATTGATGCCTGTTCCGGCAAGACGGCGGGCGCCGCGGTTACGCTAACGCTCAAGGGCCGCGATGGCAGCAGCCGGGCATTGGAGGCGACGTGCCAGAAAGGCGCAGATGGCGTGCTTGTGGCCCGGCCCGAGCGGGCGCCGGACAGGCCCCTGTCCCCTCAAAAGGCGCCGCAGTAAGACCACCGTTGGCGCGCCATTGGCTTTGGCGCAAATGGCGCGCGCATCAAGCGGCAAAAGCGGCAGGCTTGGCCTGCCGCTTTTTTGTCTGGAATCTCTGTTGGCTGCCTTTTTGAAGATTGCGTTGGGGCGGACGCAATCGGGGAATGTGTGGCCCCTGCCCACGGCGCGCGCCATGTGCTTTTCTTTCCCGTCCGTGCAAGCGTCTGGGCGGATCAATTTGCCCGGTTTTGTTCCAGCCCGGGAAGGGCAGGATTTTTCTCCGGGCGGCGGTTGCAAACTGGCAGCCTTGCCTGCCGTTTGGGCAAGGCGCTTGGCTTGCGCGGCGCGGCCAAAGAGGGCGCGTCAACAGGTTTTCATATCCAGCCAGCCGCTTCGAGTTCGCGTTTGAGGTAGGCGTAAAACAGCGGGGCGGCCACAAGTCCGGCGGGGCCAAAAATGGCTTCCAGCGTGAACATGACGGCCAGCAGTTCCCACACGCCCATGTGCGTGGAGCGGCCAATGACTTTGGCGTTGATGAAGTATTCGCCCTTGTGGATGAGGATCAAAAATACCAGGCAGGCCAGTGCCGTGATGGGCGAGACGGAAAGCCCCACGATGGTGAGCACCAGATTGCACATGAGGTTGCCCACGATGGGGATGAGTCCGGCCAGGAAGGTGAAGGTGATGAGCGCGGGCCGGTACGGCAGGTGCACGCTCCACAGCGGCAGGATGAGCGCCACAAAGGCGGTTGTGAGCAAGGTGTTGAAGCCCGCGATCCAGAATTGGGCGACCACGATTTGCCGGAACGTGATGCCAAAGCGCGTCAGGCGCACGTGCATGGCGGCGGCCAGGGGTTTGAGGCGGGTCGTGTCGAGTTTGGGACGCACGGCTGCCAGCGCGCCGATGATCAGGCCCACGTAGGCAAACAGCAGCCCTTCGAGCCAGGCGCGGCTGGCGTGGGCCAGCGTGCCGGCTTTGCCGCCCAGGTAGGCGGCGAGGCGTTTCTGGATTTCTTCCACGCCATCGGGCAGCAGCTCGCCCAGGCCGGGCGGCAGTTTTTCGCGCAGTTCCAAAATCGTGGTGGACAGAAAGTGCAGCAGCTCGCGGTATTGTGCGGGCGCGTCCAGAACCAGGCCGCGCGCGCGGGTCCAGACCAGGAAGATCAGCGACAGCGGCGCCAGCACGACAAAGGCGGTGCTGATTTGCAGCGCCGCGGACGGGCCAAGCCGGGTCCATGCCAGCAGATACCGGCCCAGGGCGCGCGTGGTCAGGAAAGCCAGCGCTGCGCACAGCAGCCCGGCCAGCATGCCCTGGGTCATGACGATCCACAGGGCGGCGGCCACGATCAGGAAGCTGGCGCGGTCGGCCCAGAGCGCCATTTGCGCGCTCGACCAGGGCGACTGCCGGGCGGCTGGCGGGTCGCTGGCTTTGTCTGGCGCGGTTCGGACGGGCGCGGCTGAATCGGGTGCGGAAAGGTCTTTGGGGTGGTGCATGGGATCGGGCATCTCTCGGGTAGGAAAATCAGGCGGAAAAGGCGTGGACTGGTGCTGGCGCGTCCGGTTTATTGGATGCGCACGGCGGTGGCGGCTTCGCGCGGCGCGATGCGGCCAATTTCAAACACCTGCTCGCCCGCGGCGCGCAGGGTTTGGGCGCAGGCGCTGGCGTCGTGGGCGCTGACCACCACCACCATGCCAATGCCGTGGTTGAAGGTGCGGTTCATTTCCGCATCGCCGATGCCAGCGGTTTGCTGAAGCCAGGCAAACAATTCGCTTTGCGGCCAACTGCCCTTGTCCAGATGGGCGGCCAGCGTGGCGGGCAGGACGCGGGGAATGTTGTCGAGCAGGCCGCCGCCCGTGATGTGCGCCAGCGCCTTGATGGCATGCCGTTGCAGTGCAGCCAGCACCGGCTTGACGTAGATGCGCGTGGGCGCCATGACGGCTTGGCGAAACGGCAGGCCGTCCAGCGTGGCAGGCAGTTGCGCGCTGCTGGCGCGTTCGATGCATTTGCGCACCAGCGAGAAGCCGTTGCTGTGCACGCCGCTGGAAGCCAGGCCCAGCACCACATCGCCCGCGCGCACATGCTGGCCGGTGAGGATTGCGCTTTTTTCGACCGCGCCCACGGCAAAGCCGGCCAGATCGTATTCGCCTGGCGGGTACATGCCCGGCATTTCGGCAGTCTCGCCGCCGATGAGCGCGCAGCCCGCCTGCTCGCAGCCCCGGGCAATGCCGCCTACAACGGCGGCGGCGGTGTCCACGTCGAGCTTGCCGCAGGCAAAGTAGTCCAGGAAGAACAGCGGCTCGGCGCCTTGCACCAGCACGTCGTTGACGCTCATGGCCACCAGATCGATGCCCACGCTGTCGTGCATGTTCCATTCAAAGGCAAGGCGCAGCTTGGTGCCCACGCCGTCGGTGCCCGAGACCAGCACCGGCTCCCGGTAGCGTTTGGGCACCTCGAACAGCGCGCCAAAACCACCAATTCCGGCCAGAACGCCTTCGCGCAGCGTGCGCCCGGCCAGCGGCTTGATGCGCTCGACCAGAGCGTCGCCCGCGTCGATGTCAACGCCAGCATCTTTGTAGGACAAGGGAGAATTCGGGACAGAGCACATGGAAAAAGATTGCCCAAACGTGCGGGCGCATAGAATTTGCACCAATTTTAATGGGCTGTTTCATGAATTTCGCCAGGAGTTGCGCAAATTGAAACCGATGAATTCGCGTTCAGGGCAGGCTGCCGGTTGCGGCATGGCATGCGCATGATGAAACAAATTGCGCTGGACATTGGTTTGGCGCCCGAACCCGGCTTTGAAACCTTTGTGGCCGGGCGCAACGCCAGCGCCGTGCAGCACTTGCGGCTGTGGTGCGCGGGGGCGGGGGCGCGCTCGCCGGTGCCCGTGTACCTGTGGGGCGAAAGCGGCGCGGGCAAAACGCACTTGCTGCGCGCCGCGCGCCAGGCCATCGGCCAGCAGGGCGGGCTGGCGGGCTGGCTGTCGCCGCAAACCGATCCCACCCTGCCTTTCAGCGCGGGATGGGACGTGGTGGTGTTCGACGATGTGCAAGACTACGACGCCGAACACCAGCACACGGCCTTCAACTGGTTTGTCAACGCGGTAACGCCCGCAGAGGGCGCGCCGCGCGGCGTGCTGGCCGCCGGGACTTTGCCGCCCGCCGATCTGCCCCTGCGCGAAGACTTGCGCACCCGCCTGGGCTGGGGCCATGTGTTTGAACTGGCCGCGCCCAGCGAGGCCGAGCGCCGCGCCATCCTGCGCCGCGCGGCTGACGCGCGCGGCGTGTTCCTGAGCGATGAGGTGATGGACTTTGTGCTGGCGCGCTTTGCGCGCGATCTGGGCAGCCTGATGGCCTTGCTTGAGCAGATCGACCGCTACGCGCTGCGCGCCAAGCGCGCCATCACCATTCCGCTGATCAAGGAAATGCTGGCCGATTCGTAAGCCGCCGCGACTGCCCCGCCGCCAGCGCCGCTGGCGGCGGGGCAGTCGGCCAACAAACCATGGCATGAAAATCACGCTGTTCGATCTTGACCACACGTTGCTGCCGCTGGACTCCGACCACGCGTGGGGCGAATTCACGACCCGCATCGGCTGGACCAGTGCCGCCGAATTCAAACGCCGCAACGATGCCTTTTTTGCGCAGTACCAGGCCGGTACGCTGGACATTCATGACTACGTACGCTTTTCCACCGGCGCGCTGCGCGCCGCTGGCGCCGCTGCCGCTGAACAGGCGCGCGCGCGCTTCATGCACGAGGTGATTGAACCGGCCATCACGCCACCGGCGCGTGCCCTGGTGCGCGCGCGCCAGCAGCGTGACGACGCGGTGCTGATCGTGACCGCCACCAATGAATTCATCACGCGCCCCATTGCCGACGCGCTGGGCGTGCCTGAACTGATTGCCGTGGAACTGGCGCGCGACGCCGATGGCTGGATCACCGGCGAAATTGTGGGCACGCCATCGTTTCGCGAAGGCAAGGTCACGCGCGTGGCGCAATGGCTGGAGCGGCGCGGATTGCGCTGGCGGGACGTGGAAATCACCTTCTACTCTGACTCCATCAACGACTTGCCGCTGCTGGAGAGGGCCACGCACCCGGTGGCCACCAACCCGTCGGCCAGCCTGTTGGAAATTGCCAGCGCGCGGGGCTGGCAGACGCTGGAGCTGTTCTCGAAAGGCGCGACAACATGATTCGCAAATTCATTGGCAAACTGCTTGGCAAAGACAGTGCGCAAGGCAAAAAACACCTGGGCAAGCGCGTCGAGGTCGGGCCGCAGGCGCACCGCATCGATCTGGCGCTGGTGGACCCGCGCGCCATCAATGTGGTGGCCACGCTCAAACAGGCGGGCTTCGAGGCCTACATCGTCGGCGGTGCCGTGCGCGATTTGCTGCTCGGACTCAAACCCAAGGATTTCGACGTGGCCACCAACGCCACGCCCGAGCAGGTCAAGGCGCTGTTCAGGCGCGCCTTCATCATCGGGCGGCGCTTTCGCATCGTGCACGTGGTGCATGGCCGCGGGCGCGAGCACGAGGTCATCGAAGTCTCCACCTTCCGCGCCCAGCTCGACAACGCCGCCGCCGAAGCCGTCAGTGGCAACGAGCGCACCAGCCGCGCGCAACTGGTGGGCATGCAGCACGCCGTCGATGCATCGGGCCGCGTGCTGCGCGACAACGTCTGGGGGCCGCAAATCGAGGACGCGGCGCGGCGCGACTTCACCGTCAACGCCATGTATTACGACCCGCAAACGCAAATCGTGGTGGACTACCACAGCGGCATTGGCGACGCTCAGAAAAAACGCCTGCGCATGATTGGCGACGCCGCCGCGCGCTACCGCGAAGACCCGGTGCGCATCATCCGCGCCGTGCGCTTTGCCGCCAAGCTGAGCGCGCTGGGCTTCAGGCTCGATCCCAAAACCGCCAAACCCCTGGCCGAATGCAGGCCCCTGCTGCGCGACGTGCCGCAAAGCCGCCTGTTCGACGAAATGCTCAAGCTGCTGCAAACCGGCCATGCCATCGCCAGCGTGGAGCAACTGCGCAAACTGGGGCTGGCCGCCGGCATCTACCCGTTGCTCGATCTGGCCGTGGCCCGCGCCCGGGAGCCGTTTTTCAAAGCCGCCATGCAGGACACCGACCGCCGCGTGGGCGAGGGCAAGCCCGTCGCGCCGTCGTTTCTGCTGGCGGCGTTGTTGTGGCAGGACGTGCGCGCGGCCTGGGCGCGCCGCCGCGACGCGGGCGAACACCCGGTTCCGGCCTTGCAGGCGGCCATCGACGAAACCTTTGACGCCCGCGTGGGCGACGTCTCTGGCCGTGGCCGCCTGGCCGCCGACATGCGCGAGATCTGGCTGATGCAGCCGCGTTTTGAAAAGCGCACGGGCAACACGCCGCTGTCGCTGGTGGAGCAACCGCGCTTTCGCGCTGGGTACGACTTTTTGCGCCTGCGCGCTGACGTGGGCGAAGCGCCCGAAATGCTGGCCGACTGGTGGCAGGCCCTGTGCTTGGCAAGCCCCGGTGGTCGCGAGGACATGCTCGAACAAGTGCGCGCCGAGCAACGCAAAGCCGCCCCGCCGCGCGCGCGCGCGCCAAAACGCGGCGGCGCGCCCGAAGCGGCGGCAGGCGGCGCGGACGATGCCGCCGCCACCAGCAGCGCGCCCAAGCGCCGCAGGCGCAGGCGCCGCAAGCCAGCAGCCGATGGCGGCGCGGCCAGCAGCCTGCCTGACGGGCCGCCGCAAGGCAACGCCAACGACAACGGCCAGGATTGACTGGCGGCGCGCATGGCAGCGCAAGCTCCTCTCGTGCCCGATCCCGATATGCCCCTTGATCCGCCGGTGCGCGCCTTTGTGGCCGTAGGCAGCAATCTGGGCGAGCGTGTGGCCACCGTGCGGCGCGCCCTGCAAGCGCTGGGCGAATTGCCGCAAACCCGGCTGCTGGCGCGCTCTGGCCTGTACCGCGCAGCGCCGCGCGAAGCCGCGCGCGGGGACGATTTCATCAACGCCGTGGCGGCGCTGGAAACCCGGCTGACGGCTGAGCGCCTGCTTGATGCGTTGCTCGCGCTGGAGCGACAGGCCGGGCGGCAGCGCCCCTACCACCACGCGCCGCGCACGCTGGATCTGGACTTGCTTTTGCATGGTCAGGCGCGGCTGGACAGCCCGCGCCTGACGCTGCCCCACCCGCGCATGGCGCAGCGCGCTTTTGTGCTCGTGCCACTGGCCGAAATCGCGCCGCAATGCGTGACAGCCCAGGCGCTGGCCGCCGTGGCCGGGCAGGCCATCGAGCGCGTCGCGGATTGAGTCGCCGCCCGTGGCCTCGCGTGCGGCGCTTCGGTGTTGTCACGCGAATGACTATGCATGCCCTGCGGCCCTCGCAATGACAGATGGGATTTGTCGTCGGTCATTGTTTTCCAGCGCGCAGCGTAGGCGCGTATCTGTGTCCCCTCACCGGGCCACCCCCGCTTCCTTCAGGAATGCGGTCATGAATGGATAAACAGGCATGGATAAAACAAAAGCGCGCCAGCAGCCTATGGCTGGCGCAGTGGCGGGTAGGCAAAGCGGTGGCGGTTGTCCAGCAGCCATTGCGCGATGGCGGGCGGGTCGTTCAAATCGAGTACCGGGCAGCGCGGGGGCGC
>JAISNB010000138.1 GCA_031276435.1 Burkholderiaceae bacterium
TCGCGCATCGCCGAAAAACACCGCGACCACGCGCACGAACTGGGCGTGGACCATTACCTGGGCAAACCCTACTCAGAAGAAGACTTGCTCAGCCTGATCGAGCAATACACCCACGCCCAGGCTGGTGCCGCCTAGCGCGGCGGCTCCATGTTCCCTTGGGGGGAGAGGCAAACAGAAGGGTGTGGCATAAATGAAAGTTAATGGATCTGCGCTTCGCTCACAATGGTGCAGCGGCTGGCGCGTGCCGTGAGCGGACCGCCGCGCGTTGCGTGCGCGTTTTGGCGCAAGTTCCAAAAAGAAGGTGAACAAGTTCTAGAATCGGGCCATGGCCGATGAAGCTCCGTCAATCAATCTGACCAATCACTTTCTCATCGCCATGCCGGGCGTGCAAGACCGGCTGTTTTCTCGCAGCGTGGTTTACGTGTGCGAGCATTCCGAGCAAGGCGCCCTGGGTCTCATCATCAACAAGCCCGGTGATATTTCCATGGCCGATTTGTTTGCCAGGGTCGAGTTGCCGCTGGATCGCCCGGAGTTGAGCGGGCAGCCCGTTTTCCAGGGCGGTTCCCTGCAAACCGAGCGCGGCTTTGTGCTGCACGATCCGATTCAGGTCAGCGGCATGGGCGAGGGTGAATCGGTCTACGCGTCCACCATGGTTGTGCCCGGCGGACTGGAAATGACCACTTCCAAAGATGTGCTGGAGGCGCTGTCTTCGGGCGGCGGGCCTCGGCGCGTCATGGTCATGCTCGGTTATTCGGCCTGGGGCGAGGGGCAACTGGAGTTCGAGCTGGCCAACAATGCCTGGCTTACGGTCGAGGCCGATGCCGATCTGATTTTTGACGCGCCCGCGGCGCAGCGGTACGACTCGGCGCTCGGCTTGCTGGGTTTGCAGGCCTGGACTTTGACGCCGGACGCTGGTCATGCCTGATCCGCAGCGCGCCAAGTCGTCACCGCATCCCGGCGCTTGCTCCGCCGTGCCAGCAAGCCGCGTTTTCCCGGCCAACCAGCCAGTTCCTGAACGGCTGGTTTCTTTTATGGGGCTGGACTACGGCACCAGGCGCACGGGCGTGGCGACGGGCAACCGCATGACGCGCACGGCCACGCCACGCACCACGGTGCAAGCTGAGGGGCAGGCGCGCTGGGCGCACATCGAGCGGTTGCTAAACGAATGGCAGCCCGACGCGCTGGTGGTGGGTGTGCCATTTCATCCGGATGGCGCGGCGCACGGCAATACGGAAAAGGCGCGCCGCTTTTCGCGCCAGTTGCAGGGGCGCTACCGGCTGCCGGTGTTCGAGGTGGACGAGCGTTACAGCACCACCGAGGCACTGGCGGCCAGCGGCATGCGCGATGTGGATGCCCGGGCCGCGTGCATTATTCTGGAGCAGTTCTTGAGGAGCCTTCCATGACTCAGGCAGGGGCTTTGGCGCTGGACGCCGAGGCGTTGTACACGGATTTGCTGGCTGGCGTGCGGCCCTTGTTGCTGGCCGATACGCATCTGGCTGGCATTGTCTCTGGCGGCGGCTGGCTGGCCGAACGCTTGCACGCCGACCTGCGGCGGCCCGCGGGTTCGGTGGGCGCCATCTCGTCGTCCATGCACCGCGACGACTTCAGCAAACGCGGGCTGGCGAGCAGTCCGCAAACGCAATTGCCGTTTGATGTGAATGGCGCCGACATCATGCTCATCGACGATGTGCTCTACACCGGGCGCACCATCCGTGCCGTGCTCAACGAGTTGTTCGACTACGGCAGGCCGCGCCGCGTGCGTCTGGCGGTTCTGGTCGATCGCGGCGGGCGGCAATTGCCGGTGGCGGCTGATTTTGCCGCCGCACGCGTCAGCCTGCCAGCCACGCGCGCTCTGGCGCTGGCGCGGCGCGACGATGGCCGTTTTGTTTTCCGCATTGACGAGGTGCCAGCATGCTAGGGCGCGGCAATCCCCAACTCAACGGACATGGCGAGCTGATTCACCTGCTGTCCACCGAAGGGCTGTCGCGCGGCATTCTCACGCACATCCTGGACACGGCGGCGCAGTTTGTCAGCGTCAGCGACCGCGAGGTCAAGAAAGTCCCGCTGCTGCGCGGCAAAAGCGTGTTCAACCTGTTTTTCGAGAATTCCACGCGCACGCGCACCACGTTCGACATTGCGGCCACGCGCCTGTCGGCTGATGTCTACACGCTCGACATTGCGCGCTCTTCCACCGCCAAGGGCGAGAGCCTGCTCGACACCATCGCCAACCTCAGCGCCATGGCCGCCGACATTTTTGTCGTGCGCCACAGCGAATCGGGCGCGCCGTACCTGATCGCCCAGCACGTCGCGCCCCATGTGCACGTGGTCAACGCGGGCGATGGCCGCCACGCCCACCCCACGCAGGCGCTGCTGGACATGTACACCATCCGGCACTACAAAAAAGATTTTTCCAACCTTTGCGTCGCCATCGTGGGCGATGTGCTGCACTCGCGCGTGGCGCGCTCGGACATCCACGCGCTGACCACGCTGGGCGCTGCCGAAGTGCGCGTGGTCGGCCCAAAAACCCTGGTGCCGGGCGATCTGGCACCCATGGGCGTGCGCGTCTTCAACCAGCTCGAAGAAGGCATTGCCGACTGCGACGTGGTCATCATGCTGCGCCTGCAAAACGAGCGCATGTCCGGCGCGCTGCTGCCGTCGAGCCAGGAATACTTCAAACGCTACGGCCTCACGCCCGAAAAACTGCGGCGCGCCCGGCCCGACGCCATCGTCATGCACCCAGGCCCCATCAACCGGGGCGTGGAAATCGACTCGGCCGTGGTCGACGGCGGCCAAAGCGTGATCCTGCCGCAAGTCACCTTTGGCATCGCCGTGCGCATGGCCGCGCTCAGCATCGTCTCGGGCAACAGCGCCTAACCATCGATTGCCAGAAAAATGAAACTCCTCATCAAAAATGGCCGCGTGCTCGATCCCGCATCCGGGCGCGACGAACAGGCCGATGTTGCCATCGCTGCGGGGCGCATCACCGGCATCGGCGCGCGCGCACACAACTTCCAGGCCAACCGCGAGCTGGACGCCAGCGGCTGCCTGGTCATCCCCGGACTGGTGGACTTGGGCGCGCGCCTGCGCGAACCCGGCTATGAACACGCGCGCATGCTCGAAAGCGAAATGGCCGCCGCCGTCGCAGGCGGCATCACCAGCGTGGCCTGCCTGCCCGACACCGACCCGGTGCTTGACGAACCCGCACTGGTCGAAATGCTGCGCGAGAGGGCGCAAAAACTGCATCAGGCCCGCGTCCTGCCCCTGGGCGCGCTCACCCGCGGACTCAGCGGCGAAGTACTGACCGAAATGGGCCAGCTCACCGACGCTGGCTGCGTAGCCTTCAGCCAGGCCGAGCGCCCCATCGTCAACACCCGGGTACTGCAACGCGCGCTGCAATACGCCAGCACCTTTGGCTACGCCGTCTGGCTGCGCCCGCAAGATGCGTGGCTGGGCGGCGGCGTCGCCGCCAGCGGCCCGCTGGCCATGCGCATGGGTCTGGCGGGCGTGCCCGTGGCTGCCGAAACCATCGCGCTGCACACCCTGTTCGAACTCCTGCGTGCCATGCGCGGCGCCAACCCGGCTGCCGCTGGCGGCGGAGCGCGCCTGCACCTGTGCCACATCTCCAGCACCGCGGGCGTCGAACTGGTGCGCCAGGCCAAAGCTGAAGGACTGGCCGTCACCGCGGATGTGAGCATCAACTCATTGCACCTGACCGACATGGACATCGGCTTTTTCGACAGCCGTGCGCGCCTGAACCCGCCGCTGCGCCAGCAACGCGACCGCGACGCGCTGCGCGACGCGCTGGCCGACGGCACGCTGGACGCGCTGGTCTCCGACCACACCCCCGTCAACGCCGACGCCAAAACCCTGCCCTTTGCCGAAGCCGAACCCGGCGCCACCGGACTGGAACTGCTGCTGCCACTGGCCCTGCGCTGGGGCACTGACCTGGGCGATGGCGCCGCCGCGCTCGCCAAAGCCATTGCCGCCATCACCCAAGGCCCGGCCCGCGTCCTGGGCGCCGCCGCGCCGGGCGCCGCGCAAACCGGCTGTGGCCGCCTGACCGAAGGCGGCATGGCCGACATCTGCGTACTCGACCCCAACCGCCGCTGGCAACTCACAGCGCAGGCGCTGCGCAGCCAGGGCAAAAACACCCCATTTGCCGGACAGGAAATGACGGGCCAGGTCCGCTACACACTGGTGGGCGGACACATCGCATTCGAGGCATCCGCCCGCTAAATCCCGGCGCGGCGACCCTGTTGCATCCATGAAAACCTGGACGGCGCTTGCCATGCTGACACGGGGCGGTTGGCACATCTGGCGCGGCTGGCGCATCATACGCACGCAATTTCCGGGCATGACGCAAAACCAGCGCAACGCCACCGTACAAGCTTGGGCGCGGCAACTGCTGGACATTTGGGGCATCGCCCTGCAAACAGAGGGCGCGCCGCCACCGCCGCAATGCGGGCCGCTGCTGCTGGTGGCCAACCACATCTCCTGGCTCGACATTCTGGTACTGCACGCGGCGGGCTATTGCCGCTTCGTCGCCAAAGCCGACGTCAAACACTGGCCCGTCATAGGCACAATGGCCACCAGAGCGGGCACCCTGTACATCGAACGCGAATCGCGCCGCGACGCCATGCGCGTGGTGCACCATGTGGCCGAAAGTCTGACCCAGGGCGACGTGGTCGCCGTATTCCCCGAAGGCACCACCAGCGACGGCAGCGCGGTACTGCCGTTTCACGCCAACTTCATCCAGGCCGCCATCGCCACCGACGCGCCAGCCCTGCCCCTTGCCATCCGCTACATCGACGCGGCCACCGGCGCGCCCAGCCGCGCGCCGGCCTACGTGGGCGACGACACACTGGCCGCATCCATCTGGCGCATGCTTACCGCGCAAAAACTGCGCGCCATCGTGCACTACGGCGCGCCGGAAAAAGCCGCTGGCCGCGACCGCCGCGCCTGGGCCGCGCACTTGCGCCAGAAAGTGCAGGCGCTGCTGTAGCGCACCGCGCGCGTGGGCGACAAGAACCGGCTGACTGGTTTTTGAAGTCGCGCCAGCGCAGCGCTTTGCCGCAATGGCTTGCAAGGCGCGAAACGCCGCCGCGCTGCTGCCCGGCACCATCTCCGCACAATCCCCGATGGACGGCGCGGCGCGTGCAACGCCTAATCGGGGCTGTCAGAGTTGCGTCAGGCTGGGCGCGGCCTCTGGCAAAGCAAGACAAGGAGAGACGATGTGCGCATTTTGATTGCGGAAGATGATCCGGTTCTGGCCGAT
>JAISNB010000144.1 GCA_031276435.1 Burkholderiaceae bacterium
CTGGCGCGCCAAAATCTCCGGAGCGACCCGGGCCTTTTGCCAGGTGGCGCGCAAAGTCTGCCATTGCTGGCGCAGGGTTTGCGCTTGTTGTTCGAGTTGGGTTTTGAGGGGGGCGAGGGCAGGGGCCGCGCTGGCACCGCGTGCGGTGGCGGCTGCTGCGGTGGTGGGGGGAGTGAGCAGTTGGTCGAGCCGGTCGAGCGCGGCGGCGTAGCTGGCGGCAGGGTCACTCTGGCCGCGCCAAACTTCTTCTTGCGCTTGCTGGTTGCGCTGCGCGATGCGGGCATGAACCAAAGGCAGGCACAGGCTGTTGAGGATGGCCGCCGAGATGAGCAGGCAAACGCTTTTTTGAAACCGGCTGGCCCGTTTGTGCGTCCAGTCCCGGGGCGCGGATGGTTCATTGGCGGCGATGGCTTCAGGTTGGCTCTTGTGTTGCATGGCGGTTCCTCCTTCAGTTGCCTGTACCCCGGCCCGGTTTGCTCGGGCGGGCGGGGCGGGTTGGGTTGGCAGTGTGACCGTGTTGACGGGCGTTTGATCCGGCTCAAACTCTACGCGATGCACCGCGCCCTGTCTACCCCGCGTTCAAGGGGGTTCATGCGGTTTGTGTTGTTTTTTGGGTGTGCCCCGGCGCGTCAAGGCTGTCGCGCGCCCCACGCGGCGCAAAAAACAGTGCCTGCCGCCATGTGCTGGATGGCTTGTACGATGCCAGAGAACTGGCTGGCAAGAACCCAAGCGTCA
This sequence comes from Burkholderiaceae bacterium, assembly GCA_031276435.1. Lineage (GTDB taxonomy): Bacteria > Pseudomonadota > Gammaproteobacteria > Burkholderiales > Burkholderiaceae_C > Ottowia. The sequence continues at coordinate 736 of JAISNB010000144.1, forward strand.
TTGCGAGCAGCTTTAGCCCCGCGGCAACCCATTGCCTTTGGGCTGTTTCTTCCCCCTCACCCCAACCCTCTCCCCCAAGGGGGCGAGGGAGAGTAATTAAGAGGGCAAGGATACAAATCTGATCCCCTCGCCCTTCTCCTTCTGCACAAGTGGAGAGGCATATTGTTCCCTCCCCCCATCCTCACCCCCAACCCCTCTCCACAAGTGGAGAGGGGAGCATATTGCCCCCTCCCCTTTGGGGAGGGATGGGGAGAGGTCAGAGGGGGAGAGGGTCGGGGTGAGGGGAAAAGAACAGCCACCCCGCGTCATTGCGAGGACCGCAAAGCACACGTGTGGCAGCAATCCACTGCCCGCCCCATGCGCGGCGCGCGTTGCCGATGCCGCCTGTAAAATCCAGCAGGTTGTGTGAGCGTGTTCCGGCCCGCAAGTTGCACCCCTGAACGGGGTTTGCCGCGCAACCCGCTGTTTTATTGTCTTTTCCAATAGCCCCAAGGGAGCTTGTCATGCCGCTGATCCAGTTGATCTCTCCTCGCCCGTTTTGCGTCACACGCCGCGGGGCCATGGCCGCCCTGGCCGCCAGCGGCGCAGCTTTGGTGGGCTGCACCACCACCAACACCACAACCCCAAACACCACCCAGGCCGGTGTGGCCAGCACCGCGGCAGAACTCAACGCGCAAGCGCAAGAAGCCTTGCAACGCCTGTACCACAACGTGCCGGGATCGCGCGCGCTGGTTTCCCAGGCCGCGGGCGTGCTGGTCTTTCCGTCCATTCTGGGTGGCGGCTTTGTGGTGGGCGCCGAATATGGCCGCGGCGTGCTGCTGCTTGGCGCGAGGCCCGTGTCCTACTACAACACCATCGCTGGCTCGCTGGGCTTTCAGGCCGGGGCGCAGTCGCGCTCGCTGATCTACGTGTTCAACTCCCGCAGCGCGCTGGAGCAATTCCGTGGCAGCAATGGCTGGACGGTGGGCATAGACGCCACCGTGGCCTTCGCCACCATTGGCGCCAACGGGCAAATCGACTCGCACACGGCCGAGCGGCCCGTGGTCGCCTTCTCGCTGACCAATGTGGGTCTTGAGGCGGGCGCTTCCATTCAGGGCAGCAAGATCAACCGCATCGAGATGATGTAATTTGCCGCCGCCGCGGCGGCGCACAACAGATCAAGCGCCGCAAATTAGGGCGTCGACTTGTGCTTGTCAGCGTTGCCGATGCTGCTGCGCAAAGTCCGCTGCTCGAACACCTCGGGCACGATCATGCTGGCCGCAACCGGGTGACGCACGTAATCGGGCCGACGCTCGCGCGAAGGCAAAACCACCTCGTCGCGCTCCACCTCGGTATACGGAATCTGCGACAAAAGGTGCGTGATGCAATTGAGGCGCGCGGCCTTTTTGTCGTCGCCCGGCACAACCCACCAGGGCGCCTCTGGAATGTGCGTGCGGCTGAGCATGTCCTCCTTGGCGCGGGTGTAATCCTCCCACCGGCGGCGGCTTTGCAAATCCATCGGACTGAGCTTCCACTGCTTGAGCGGATCGTGAATGCGCCCCAGAAAACGCACCTCCTGCTCCTCGTCAGAAATGGAGAACCAGTACTTGATGAGCTGAATGCCCGATCGCACCAGCATCTTCTCGAACTCCGGCACGCTGCGGAAAAACTCCTCCAGTTCCGCGTCCGTGCAAAAGCCCATGACGCGCTCGACCCCGCAGCGGTTGTACCAACTGCGGTCAAACAGCAGCATCTCGCCAGCCGCCGGAAGATGCGCCACATAGCGCTGGAAATACCACTGGGACTTCTCGTGATTGTTGGGCGCCGACAACGCGGCCACGCGGCACACGCGCGGATTGAGCCGCTGCGTAATGCGCTTGATGACACCGCCCTTGCCAGCCGCGTCGCGCCCCTCGAAAATGATGACCAGCTTGTGCCCGGAATGCACCACCCAGTCCTGCAACTTCACCAGCTCGCCCTGCAACCAGAACAGCGCCTGAAAGTAGCGTTGCCGCGCATCGCGGTACTCCTTGCTGCCCGTCAGAACGCCCGCAACCTGATCGGTATTGCGGTCCTCCAGTTCCATCTCCAACTCTTCGTCGTATCCGTCAAGCAAATCCTTGTGCAAGCGCAAACGCAGCTCATCTTCTCCCACGGCAAACCTCTTGGTCAAACAACCTGAACAAAAGCCCAAGCCTACCGCAACTTGCCAAGTCCCTCATGACAGCCAGCGCCAAAGCCCCTCTTTGTC
>JAISNB010000164.1 GCA_031276435.1 Burkholderiaceae bacterium
GCGGCAAGCCATGTCCCTCGCACCCCATTGGCTTTGACTCTTGACGATGAACCCGGACTGCATTTCCATGACATTGAGCGTGCTCCTGACCTTTGCGGGCGCCGCGTTTCTCTATCTGTCCTCCGGCAACCAGCGGCTGCTGGCCAACCGCCCCCGCCCGCGCCTGATGCTGGCGCTGGGCGCGGTCTTCATGACCTCTGGCATCCTGGCCTGCGTCTGGGCCTGGGGTGCTCTGGTGGGCGGGCTGGTCGCGCTGGGGATGTGGATGGTGGCGAGCGTGGCGCTGCCCTATCTGGGCGCATTGAGGAGCAGGCCATGACATACCGCTCGCAAGCATTGGCCAGCGTCGTTCTGGGCACGCCACTGACGCTCGCGCTCACGGGCCTGTACGCGCAGTTCGGGCCGGGAGCGCCCGCGACCAATTTCATCGCCGCGCTGTTGCTGATGACGCCGATCTGGCTTGCCGTCATGGTCTGGACGCTCAAGCGCACGCGGGGACGAACCGCGTGGCTGGGCCTGGGCGCTGCCAATCTGGTCGTCTATACGGCAATCCTGCTGCTGAAGTATCTGGTTTTCAACGGGAGAACTTGAATGGCTGCCAAGATGTTCAGCGCACAAACAATCAAGCGCTTCACCTCCATCCACAGCTGGATCGGCATTTGCACTGGCATGGCGCTCTTCATCGCCTTCTTTTGCGGCGCCCTGGTGATCTACGAGCATGAATTGCACCAATGGACCAACCCCGACCTGCGCCGGGGTTTCGGCGATGCAGCCTTGCTCGACAAGGTGGTGGCGAAGGTCGCGGTCGACCCAACGGCCAAAGGGAACTTCTCCGTCAGCCTGGGCGATGAAGGCCAAGGCCCGGTCAAGGCCAGCTTCTACGAGTTCGGCGAGGGTCGGAGATTCGTCGCCCATACGCGGGCACTCGACGCGCGGCTGGATCTGATCTCCCAGCAAACCATCTCGGGACTGGCGCACCACATCAACCACATCCATTTCACGCTGGGTATTCCGGGCGCTTTGGGCTACAACCTGATGGGCGTTGTCAGTCTGGTCTATGCGCTGGCACTGATCACGGGGCTGATCATCCACCTGCCGCATCTGCTCAAGGACCTGTTCGGCCTGCGCACCGGCAAGAACCTGAAGAAGATGTGGACGGACGCGCACAACGTGATCGGCGTGCTCTCGCTGCCATTCCACTTGATGTTCGCCATCACCGCCGTGGTGTTCTGCCTGTCATTCACCATCAATGAGATGCTGGCCGACGTGATGCCGAGCAAGCAGGCGTATACCGAGTTTCAGTCGGTGGTCATGGCTGGCTTCGAGCACGGTGGCGGGGGCCGCCGCGAGGCCCCTGCCGCCCCGGCCGCCATGCTGAAGGCAGCGGATCTGATCGCTGCCGCGCAGCGGCACGCGCCGCAGATGCGAGTCACCGGCGTGAGTTTCCGGGACTACGGTACCGAACGGGCACGGGCGACCGTTGAGGGACGCTTTCGCAACGCGATCATTGCCAAGGGATCGGTCGAGTTGTCCGCTGTCGATGGCAGCCTGAAGAAGATGAACGTGCCGGGCCTGCGCGATGGCGCCACGCTGCTGAACTCCGGCTACATGGAGCTGCACATCGGAAACTATGGCGGCGAGGTCATCAAGTTCATCTATTTCGTGCTCGGACTGGCTGGCGCATTCCTCTTTTATTCAGGCAACCTGTTGTGGGTGGAAACGCGGCGCAAGAGCCGTTCGGTCGAGCAACCCCGAAGCGGCTGGGTGATGGCGCAGTTGACCGTCGGCATCTGCCTTGGATGTTGCCTGGGCGTCGGGCTTGCCCTCGTGGGCAACAAGGTGCTTCCCGCCACGTTTGCGGATCGGGGAACCTGGGAGCAGAACCTGTACCACGCCGGGTTCTTCGCCGCCGTAATCTGGGGCCTGGCCCGTCCGCCTGCGCGCGCGGCAATCGAACTGCTGTACGCCTTGGCGGCAGTCTACTTGGCGCTGCCCCTCCTGAACATGGTGGTGACAGGCGACAACCTCGTGCGCGCGGCGCGCGAGGGCTTGTGGGACATTGTGGTGATTGATGTCATTTTTCTGGCCTGCGCCGCAGGCTTTTTCGCGATGGCGCGTGCGACCCAGCGACGCGCTCGCTTCGGCCAGCCCAACAGCGTCTGGTCGCTGGCAAGTTCTGCCGCAAGCGCCAAAACAACCGGAGGCGAAAAACCGCACGTCGCAGCCTAGAGACTCCACGCCAAGCTTGCTCCATCCCCTTGCAAGAGCGGACGTTTTGGAACCAGAGACATGAAGCCCCAGGCACTTTGCGGATCAGGGCACGCTCAGCCTCGGTAAACCTCCACGCGAACGCTGATGGCTGGCGTACAGTTTGAGCCGCTGGCACAGTGGATCTGCTCTTCGGCCCTGGGGCCACGGCGAAGAGCTTTCCGAATTTCTGGGCTGTATCCATACAAAACGCTCAAGGCCACTAGACTACCGACCGTTGGGTTTGTTGGAAAAAACATGTCTGGAATTCCCGGGAAAGCCAGCTTCGGCGGGCCTGCCATCTTTCTGCTGGCCATGATCACCGCGCTCGACGCCATGGCGATCGACATGTACCTGCCAGCGTTTCCCTCGGTTGCCCAAGAGTTCGCGGGATCTGCCGGAAAAGTCCAGCAGACACTGTCTGTGTTCCTCATCGGACTGGCGCTCGGCCAAGGCATCTATGGCCCTCTACTGGATCGCTTCGGACGTCGGCGGCCGCTTTTGGTCGGACTGTTGCTCTTCGTGGCAGGCTCGGTACTCGCAGCAACGGCTGCCAGCCTGGAATGGCTTATGGTGGCGCGCTTGCTGCAAGCATTGGGCGCCGCAGCAGGACTGGTGGCGCCCCGAGCGATCGTGGCAGACGTGTATTCGGTGAGCGAATCATCGCGTGTTTTCTCCGTGCTGATGCAGGTGATGATGATCGCGCCCATCCTCGCACCGGTGATCGGAAGTTTTCTGTTGGGCCATGGCGGATGGCGCATGATCTTCTGGACCTTGGCCGCTATCGGCGCTTTGGGAGCGCTGTGGAGCTGGAGAACCATCGCGGAGACCCAAACCACGGAAACCAGAACACCGTTGAGCGTCTCAACGGTCGCGCGTGCATACTGGCGGCAATGCCTGAATCGTCCTTTCTTTGCTTATACGTTGGCGGGAGGATTTATCCTGGGTTCGTTGTTCACCTACATCAACGCCTCTCCCTTCGTACTGATTCAGCACTTTGGCCTCACACCAGTGCAATTTAGCTATTTCTTTGCATCGAATGCGGTGGGCCTTGTTCTGGGTGGGCAACTCAGCATCTGGCTGCTCAAGCGACTCTCCGAGAGGCGCATCCTTTTGCTGGGCATCGCCGTCCACATCCTCGTCAGTGCGGTCCTGGTACTGGTCATCAGCGTGGGTACTGCTGACCTGTGGCTATACGCAGCTCTGCTGGCGGCATCGATCTGGTCACTCGGATTGACGTTCGGCAACCTGACTGCGCTGACGATGGCACAAGCCGGTGATCAGGCAGGCGTCGCATCCGCACTCATGGGAATGACGCAGTATCTGGTGAGCGCATGCGTAGGACTCCTGCTTAGTCTGTTCGCTCCCGGACTGCTGCCGCTGCCAATGACCCTCGTGGTATGTGGGGCGCTGGCAAGCGTTTGCTGCTGGTTGGCGGTACCGCCGAATGCGTCACGCGCGCCATTGGCAAGCTGAATATAAAGCGCGAACAGAGAGCCAGCCATCCGCCCGATCCGTCCAGCAGCGGCACCCTTTCTGGCCCAAGCCTTCGGCTTGATCCCAAAAAGCAGCCAAAGGCTATAATTGCCGGTTCCTTGCCGCACCCCGACCGACGCCGGGGGCGGCTTTTTGACGCCGCCCGCCCGCTGCTGCCAACCGGCTCAGCCAGCACAGCGGGCGGCGGCGCCATCACCCAATCCACAAGGAGTTTGAATGCGTCACTATGAAATCATCTTGATGATCCATCCGGATCAAAGCGAGCAGGTTCCCGCCATGCTCGAACGCTACAAGGGCATGATCACCGCTGGCGGCGGCAAAATCCACCGCCAGGAAGACTGGGGCCGCCGCCAACTGGCCTACCAGATCAACAAGCTCTCCAAAGCGCACTACCTGTGCCTGAACATCGAGGCCGAAAAAGCCGTGCTGGCCGATCTGGAACACGCCTTTCGCTTCAACGACGCTGTATTGCGCCACCTGACCGTGCTCAAATCCAAGGCCGACACCGGCCCGTCCGCCATGCTGAAAACGGTAGAACGCGAAGAAGCGCGCAAGACCCAAACCCAGGTACAAACCCAGGCGCAGCAGCAGGCGGAGGCCAGCACCTGACAGATCACGCGACAGCCGCTGAGCGCAACGCGCCAAACCGCCTGACACTGGCGGCCAGCATTGCCGAAATGGGACAGCCCCGGCTGACACCCGCAGGCCTTGCGGCACTCGATCTGCAACTGGCGCATGAATCGCAGCAAAGCGAAGCCGGTCAGCCGCGCAGCGTCAAAGCAACCGTTCGGGCACTGGCCCTTGGCACCGTGGCGGAAACGCTGGCGCGCCAGGCACTGGGTTCCAACTGGTTGTTCAGCGGTTTCCTGACCAGCCCGCGCAACAGCCGTCAACTCGTTTTTCATATCCAAGACTTTCATCGAAACTAATTTCCAAGGAGGCCCCAAATGGCCAGCTTCAAAAAATTCAACAAGGACAAGCGCCCCAAGCGCAACAACCAGTCGCTGCTGTTCAAGCGCAAACGCTTTTGCCGCTTCACCGTCGCTGGCGTCGAGGAAATCGACTACAAGGACATCGACACCTTGCGCGACTTTGTGGCCGAAAACGGCAAAATCGTCCCGGCCCGCCTGACCGGCACCCGCGCCATTTACCAGCGCCAGCTCAACACGGCCATCAAGCGCGCGCGCTTTCTGGCGCTGTTGCCCTACACCGACAAACACCGCGTCTGAGGAGAGAACACCATGCAAATCATTCTTCTGGACAAAATCGTCAACCTTGGCAACCTGGGTGAAATCGTCAAAGTCAAAGACGGCTATGCCCGCAACTACCTGATCCCCACGGGCCGCGCGCGCCGTGCCACTGCGGCCGCCAAGGCCGAATTTGAAGCGCGCCGCGCCGAACTCGAAAAACAGGCCGCCGACAAACTGGCCGCCGCGCAAACCCAGGGCGAAAAACTCAAGGGCAGCACCATCAAACTCACGCAAAAAGCGGGCGTGGACGGTCGCCTGTTTGGCTCTGTCACCAACCACGACATCGCCGACGAACTGCGCAAACAGGGCTTTGACGTGCACAAATCGCAAATCCGCATGCCTGCCGGCCCCATCAAGGTGGTGGGCGACAACACGGTCGAAGTGGCGCTGCACACCGACGTGGTACAAGCCATCACCGTCTCCGTGTACGGCGAAACCGCCTGATCTGCCAAGACCCCGCACTGCCGCCGCTGTTGGCTGACTTCTCGCCGCCTTCGGCGGCATGCATCGGTTGCCTGGCTCAAAGCCGCGTACCAATCAGGCATGCGGCTTTTCTTTTTGGATCGGCGCCCGCCCCCAGCGCCACTGCTGGGCGCTGCGGCAGCGGTTGCTCTCCCTTCACAGGGAGAGAAAATCCAATGGTTACCGCGCCCCTTGAGCAAATACGCCGCACTTGTATTCCTTACCCTCGCCCCCCTTTAGGGAACCTCTGGTTAAAAGAATCGTCATTGCGAGCGCCGCAGGCGCGTGGCAATCCACTACTACTCCCACGCGCGCGCACGCAAGTGCACCTATTCATTCCCTCTCCCCCTTTTGGGGAGAGGGTCAGGGTGAG